>ONIF01000028.1 GCA_900317795.1 uncultured Eubacteriales bacterium
ACGGAGGGGTCACGAGGGCGGCAACAAAACTTGAAATTATTTGAAAGTTATTTCGTGACATTTTATTTGTACAGCTTTTCAAATTTGCTCATTTATAATTTACAATATTATTATAGATATAAAGGAAAAAAAATTCAATACAGGAAGTGCATTTTTGTAAATTACACTGATTTTTAATGAAAATTTTAAACAAGTTTGACAATAAAAAAAGCAGTCGGAACCATTATCCGACTGCCAAATATTTTTGAAACAAATCATATTTTTGTTATTTTCGCATTTCTTTTAAGTCTTTTTGTAAAGACGAGTACGAGAGCAGAAGCGGCAATAAGTACAAATCCGAGAGTAAAAGTATCTTTAAGAGCAGAGTTGTTTTCGGGAGATTCAACAGGAAGTTCTATGGATTTGCTGTCAGCAATGCCTGCAAGAGCCTCATCAGAGATAGCGGCTGTTTTCAGAACGAGAGTTTCACCGATATGAGCATTTTCTCTTTGAGTTTCGGTTTTGATAAGGTCGAGAGTCTGTTCGTCAACGGTGCCTGTCACATCTATGTTGTTGTCATTCTGGAATTTTTCAACGGCTGCAACAACGGTATTGCTGTAAACACCCGAAGTTTTGCCGTCATAGTAGTTGAGGGCTGCCAGTCTTGACTGGAGCTGGGCAACGTCATCACCTGCATAGCCGTACTTCAAAACGTCAAAATCGGGGGATTTAATAGCTTTTTCGGAATAGAGAAGTTCAAGCTGTTCAGCGGTCATCATATCGGATTCTTCAAAGCCGGCTGCTTTCTGGAAAGCATTAACGGCTTCAAGAGTTGCGTCGTCAAATTTTTCGCTGACGATACCCGAGAGGTAACGGAGTTCGATAAGCCTTTTCTGCATTTTGGTTACGATAGTACCGCTTGCACCATATACCGCACTGCCTGCATTGGGATTTTTCTTAGCCTTGCTGCTGAATATGCGGAGCTGGGTGTCAACGTCTGCAATGCCTGTTGATTTGATTTTGTTGTCTTTCTGGAATTGTCTTACGGCACTTGCGGTAAGTTCACTGTAAAAGCCTGTAATATCGTCATAGTAATATTCAAGTTCGGTAAGTCTTGTTTGGAGAGCCTTAACGGGGACTTCGCCTGTTTCGTCAAAAGTGCCGTTGGAAAGAATGCTGAAATTTGACTGAGCGTCATTGGATTTAAGAATTCTGTAAGTTCTGCTGTCAACGGTACCCGTACTTTCGAGGTCATTTTTTGCCTGGAAAAGCATAACCGCATTTACAGTTTGGTTATCATAGCTGCCCGAAGCCTTTTCATAGAGGTAACCGAGTTCATAAAGTCTTGTCTGGACAGAAGAAACGGTTTTGCTTTCGTCATTGTCTTTATAGCCGTACTCTGCAATCAGTTCTATTACTTCTTCAACAACGGGTTCTTCTTTTTTGCTTTCTTCCTTAGATTCTTCTTTCTTGCTTTCCTCTTTGGATTCTTCTTTTTTGGATTCTTCTTTTTTGGATTCTTCCTTTTTAGATTCCTCTTTCTTGGATTCTTCTTTAGATTCTTCCTTGCTTTCCTCCTTTGAAACTTCGGCAACGCTTGTTTCTTCAACAACTGAGGGCTGCTGAACTACTTCGGGTTCACGGGAGGGTTCTTCATATACAGGCTCTTCGCTGCTTTCTTCAACATAGTAGTTATTGTTGTTTTCATAAACAGGCTCTTCATAGTAATAGGAGGGCTGTTCCTGAACGGGTGCGGAATAGTCTGTTGTTTCATAAGCACTTGAAGGAGGTGCTATATCGGAAACGCCTGCACTGTTGAAAGTATATGTAATGCCGTCAAGAGTTCTTGAAGTATCCGAGAGATACTGACCGTTTTCATAGTAGAAAGATTCACCGTTAAGGAGTACCCAGCCCTGATAGGGATAGGAAACGCCTGCAATTTTAAACCACTCTACCCATGAGGCACTGTAAGCATTGTGATAGCCGATACCAAGACTGGGGCTTTGTGCATCGATTGCCATGCCCGAGCCTACATATACACCGACGTGACCCGGGTGGTGAAGTCCAAGACCGTGTATATTCGGAATGCCGTTATAAACATAGCCCCACTCATCAGAAGCGGCAAGCATATCTGTTCTGATACCGCCGACACCGTTGTAACTCCAGATAAGTCCCGAGCAGTCAACAGCACCGTATGAAGCAGCACCCCACACATAACTCCAGCCTTCCCAATAGGCTCTGTAACAGTGTGCACACAATCCTATATTTGAACTTGATTCGGCGGATACGGATGAAAGACCTGTAATAGTCGTAAGAAGTGCGATAGTCAGTGAAAGAAATATGACAATACCTTTTTTAACGATTTTCATTTAGTGAAATTCCCCTTTCGGATTATTCAAATAAATTATGTTTTTACAATTTTTTAACTATCTCTGAAAAAGTGTTTCAAACTTGTAACAAATCCTTAATGATAATAACATCATCTGTAACAAAAATCAAGTGTTTTTTCGTATTTTACATAAATTTTTCCAAATATTCAGCACTTTGCACAAAACATTTTTAGGTATTCGGTTAAGTTCTAAAATATCAAATATGAATTTATAATTGCAAGAGAGTGAAATATGTGTTATTATAGTAACTTGTAAGGAGATGTGTATTATGGAAAAGAAAAAAATTGCCGTAATATTCGGGGGAAAGTCCTCCGAACATGAAATTTCGAGAGTATCTGCCTCTTATGTCATCAGTCAGATTTCAAAGGAAAAATATGACATATTTACAATAGGCATTACCAAACAGGGAAAATGGTTTTTGTATTCGGGCGACATCAAAGCCATTAAAGACGGTTCATGGGAAAATGATGTAAATAACAAGTCTGCATTCATTTCACCCGACTCATCTGTAAAAGGCATAGTAGTGATGTCGGACGGAAAGTGTGAGATAATACCGCTTGATGTGATATTCCCCGTAATGCACGGCAAAAACGGAGAAGACGGCACAATACAAGGATTGTTTGAGATGTCGGGCATACCTTATGTAGGCTGTGGAGTGCTTGCATCAGCCGACTGCATGGACAAGGTAACAGCTAACATTATATTTGCAAGTCTTGGAATAGACCAGGCGAAATTTACATGGTGCTATGCAGGCGACTTTAAAAAATCCCCCGAAAAGTGCATAGAAAAAGTGGAAAGCACTCTTGACTATCCGATATTTGTAAAGCCTGCCAATGCAGGCTCGTCTGTGGGAATAAGCAAGGCAAATGACAGAGCCGAACTTGAAAAGGCTGTTGAAATTGCCTCAAGAGAGGACAGCCGTATCTTATTTGAAGAAACGGTTATCGGAAAAGAAGTGGAATGTGCGGTTTTGGGAAATGATGAGCCGTTTGCGTCAACGGTGGGAGAGATTGCCCCCGCAAGTGAGTTTTATGACTATGACGCAAAGTATAACAATGCCAATTCTCTTTTATTCATTCCTGCAAGAATGGAGAAAGAGATGATTGAAAAAGTCCGTGAAAATGCTGTAAAGGCATATCGTGCAGTAGGCTGTACAGGTCTTTCGAGAGTGGATTTCTTTGTAACAGAGGATAAGCGTGTCATGCTGAATGAGATAAACACTCTGCCGGGCTTTACCTCTATCAGTATGTATCCGAAACTTATGGAGAAATCGGGCATTTCGGGAAGTGAACTTATTGAAAAACTCATTGAACTTGCATTTGAGAGGGCGTAAAATATGATAATGTCAGATAGTGCAATAGGAATTTTTGATTCGGGACTTGGCGGACTTACGGCTGTAAAGCAGCTTGAAAAAGTTCTGCCGAATGAAAATATCATCTACTTCGGAGATACGGCAAGAGTGCCTTACGGAAGCAGAAGTCAGCAGACGATTATAAAATATGCCGAACAAGACGCATCATTTTTGCTTTCAAAGGGCGTTAAAATGATAATAGCCGCTTGCGGAACGGTGAGTTCTGTTGCGACAGATTTGGGAAATGTTTTGCCCGTGCCGTTCACGGGAGTTGTAGAACCGACTGCACAGGCGGCTGTCAATGCAACGAAAAACGGCATTATAGGTGTAATAGGCACGTCTGCAACAGTCGGCAGCAAGTCCTATAAAAAAGCCATTCTTGCCAAAGATAAAAAATTCAAAGTCTATCAGCAGGAGTGTCCTCTTTTTGTATCGCTTGTTGAAAACGGCTTTATGTCGGAAGATGATAAAATAGTACAGCTTGTTGCAGAGAGATACCTCGAAAAGCTGAAAAACATTAAAATAGACACTCTTATACTTGGCTGTACGCATTTCCCGATTATTGCAAAGGCGATACAAAATTATTTGGGAGATGAAGTCACCCTCATAGACTCAGGCAGGGAAACCGCTATTTATGCGGCAGATATGCTTAAAGAGAAAAATTTGCTCAACAAAAGCACCGAAAAAGGCGAGGCTGTTTATTATGTAAGCGATACTGTCGAGGATTTCAGAAAAACCGCACAAATTTTTCTCGGACAGAACGACATTCAAGACGTTTACCACATAACACTTTAACAATTAGCAATTAGCAATTAGCAATGTGCAATGAGTTGATGATTGCGGACTTTAAAATTATGGAGGAAAAAATGGAAGAAAAATATATTTTATCTGTTGAGGGCAAGCAGACTGTTGACGGACAGTCGGATAAAATCGACTTGCAGACAAGGGCTTCCTACATGATGAAAAACGGAAACAGATATATTTCCTATACGGAATATGACACGATGAACCCGAAACAGACTTACAGAACAACTATCAAAGTATCGCCCGAAAATATTGTTACGGTCATGAAAGGCGGTACTGAAAAACATAATCTCATGCTGGAACAGGGTGTTCGCCATAAATGCGAATATATCACAGGCTTTGGAATGATTTCTCTGGGGGTATTCACGGACAGCGTGAAAGTCAATCTTGACGACAAGGGCGGAGAAATCAAAGTACATTATAATATAGATGTACAATCGGAACTTGCAAGCGTAAATGAACTTACTATAAATATAAAGGAGGCTGTAAACGATGTCGGCAGCTATTCAGACATTGAACAATCTTAAACAGGCAATCACAAATGCCTTTGAAAAAGCACAGGAAAACGGACTGCTTTCAAGAGAAGCACAAATCCCCGATTTTACCATAGAAACTCCCTCAGACCGCTCACATGGTGATTTGGCAACCAATGCGGCAATGGTATCGGCAAGGGCTTTCAGACTTGCCCCAAGAAGAATTGCCGAAATTCTTACAAGCAACATCAGCCTTGACGGCACAAACCTTGAAAGATTTGAAATAGCCGGTCCGGGATTTATCAATTTCTTTTATGCAAGGTCATTTTATTCGGCTGTCATTGAGGAAATAAAAGCTGAGGGAAAAAACTATGGGCGTTCCAATTACGGTCAGGGAAAGAAAGTGTTGGTTGAATTTGTATCGGCAAACCCCACAGGACCTATGCACGTTGGAAATGCTCGTGGCGGTGCATTGGGCGACACTCTTGCAAGTGTGCTTGATTATGCAGGCTATCAAGTGGAAAGAGAATTCTATGTAAACGACGCAGGAAATCAAATTGAGAAGTTTGCAACATCTCTTGAAGTACGCTATATGCAGATGTATAAAGAGGGCTATGAACTTCCCGAAGACGCTTATCACGGTCAGGACATTATCGACCATGCAAAGAATTTTGCGGATATTTACGGGGATAAATACGTTGAAACGTCTTCCGAAGAAAGAAGAAAAGCCCTTGTTGCATACGCCCTTCCGCTGAATATAGAGGGATTGGAAAGGGATTTGCTGAAATACAGGATAAAGTATGATAATTGGTTCAGGGAAAGCACTCTGCATAACAGCGGTGCTGTCAAAGACATAGTGGCACTTCTCACGGAAAAGGGACACACCTATGAAAAAGACGGTGCAGTATGGTTTAAGGCGGAACAGTTCGGTGCAGACAAGGATTTTGTGTTAGTACGTTCCAACGGCTTGCCGACTTATGTAGTACCCGATATTGCCTATCATTATAATAAGCTTGTTACAAGAAATTTTGACAAGGCGATTGACGTACTCGGTGCAGACCATCACGGATATGTGCCACGTCTGAAAGCCGCTTTAACGGCTCTCGGTGTAGATGCGTCAAGACTTGATGTTGTTTTAATGCAAATGGTATTCCTTGTAAAAGCTAATCAAAGAGTGAAACTTTCAAAGAGAAGCGGAAAGGCAATTACACTTGTCACACTGCTTGACGAAATTCCGATAGATGCGGCAAGATTTTTCTTTAATTTGCGTGAGGCAAATACACCGCTTGAATTTGACCTTGACTTAGCTGTTGAGAAGTCATCACAAAATCCTGTTTATTACGTTCAGTACGCACACGCAAGAATTTGCAATATAGTCAAAATGCTTGCACAGGAGAATATATTCCCGACAGACTGCACGGAAAGTGATTATGCACTTTTGACGGCCCCAGAAGAAATTGAACTTATCAATAAACTTTCTTCATTCACAGAGGAAATCAATTCTTCCGCAAGGGACTATGACCCGTCAAGAATTACACGTTATGTATATGATGTTGCAACGCTTTTCCATAAGTTCTATAATGCGTGTCGTGTAAAGAATGAAAATGCGTCACTTATGCAGGCACGTCTTGCGTTGTGTCTTGCGGTAAAGACTGTTATTTCAAATATCCTTGAGATGTTCAAGATAGACGCACCCGAGTCAATGTAAGGGAGGAGTTCTCAGTGAAAAACAGACCTTTTCTTGTAGCGTCACTTGTATTCGGACTGATAGGGCTTGCACTTCTTGTGATAGCAGGCATTTCGTTTATGACGGATTCCAATGTATTTGCAAAAGCGGTTGCGTCAATCATGAACAGCGACCCTAAAAGTTTCTCAAATGCACTTATAGCAGAGTTGGGAGTAGTATTTTTAGTGCCGTCATTTATATTTGCATACAGGTCATTTACCGACAATGAGTATTACGAGAAGAAAAAACAGGAATTTGAAGAAATGACGGAAACACCCGAAGTGGAAGTTACAGCAGAATAAAATAAAAAGGGTATCTGCCGAAAAAGCAGATACCTTTTTTAATTGCTCATTGCTAACTGCTAATTGCTAATTGTTATTCAGCCATTTTTCAGCTTTTTTAGCGACTTCTTTAAGGGCATTTTCGTCAAAGGGAGATTTCAGACCGGCAGTTTCAACTAGTTCTGTAAAGGTCTGAGTACCGGCTTTTTTAACGAGTTTCATATAGTGTTTCCAAGCGTCTTTATAGCTGTCCTGCATGATAACCCAGAATTCCAATGCGACGGTCTGTGCAAGGCAGTAGTCTATATAGTAAAAGGGATTTTCATATATATGAAGTTGTCTTTGCCAGCCCTTGCCCTCACCGTAGAAAGGAGAGCCGTCAAGCTTTATCCAGGGCATATAAGTGCCTGTCAGTTCTTTCCAGACATTGTGTCGTTGCTGAGGCGTCATAAAGGGATTTTCATATATGATATGCTGGAAATGGTCAACCATAGTGCCGTAGGGAATGAATGTAATCGCTTTAAAAAGGTGACTGTAACGGAATTTTTTTGCGTCATCTCCAAAGAAGTCATCACTTGCTTTCCAGCCGAAAAATTCCATTGTCATGGAGTGGATTTCACACGCTTCAAGAGTGGGGGCTTGATTTTCGGAGGGAATGATATTTCTTGCCGTGTAGAATGCAAAGGCATGACCTGCTTCATGTGTCATCACTTCAACATCATCATCAGTGCCGTTGAAATTGGCAAATATAAAGGGTACTTTGTAATCTGAAAATTGAGTGCAGTAACCACCGCCTGCTTTTCCTTTCTTGCTGAGAACGTCCATCAAATCGTTTTCATACATGACATCTATAAATTCGGCAGTTTCATCGGAAAGTTTGTGATAGAATTTTTTAGCAGTTTTGAGAATATCTTTTGCAGAACCTTGCGGTTTAGGGTTGCCGTCACGAAATCTCAAAGCAGCGTCTGCAAATGTAAGGGGATATTCAAGTCCCGTTCTTTCAGCCTGTTCACGATAGAGCCTTTCTGCAACGGGAACAATATATTTTACAACAGCCTTTCGGAATTTTTCTATGTCATGTTCATCATAACAGTTTCTGTTCATCTGGAGATAGCCAAGCTTTACAAAATTTTTATAGCCGAGTTTAATAGCTTTTTGATGTCTGAGGTGTACGAGTTTATCAAAAATTTCATCAAGTTCAGTGCCGTGTTCACTGTAAAATTTGCTTTCTGCAAGCCATGCGGCACGTCTTTGTTCATCATTTGCAGATTGCTTGTATGGGAAAAGCTGTGAAAGAGTTTTCTTTTCACCGTCAAAGTCTATCTGTGCAGAGGCGATAAGCTTTTGATAAGCCGTTTCCAGTTTATTTGTTTCCTGAGTTTCGGGGATTATTTCGGGGGAAAATGCCTTTAAAAAGATTTCGGCATTTTTGAATAAAAGAGAGCCGTATTTTTTTTCAAGTTCAAGGCGAAACGTGCTTTCAACAAGGAGTTTTGTAAAACTCTGCTGGATTTCCATGAATTCGGGGGAAATCTCGTCTGTAAACTCCACTTCTTTTTCATAGAATTCGTCATTGGTATCAATGGAATGTCTTGTATAAGCAAGGCTCATCATGGTATCAATGTGTGCAGACATTTTGTCCCATTCGATAAAAGCTGTATCGGCTGTTTCAAAGTTCTTTGCATTGGCAAAGCGTTGTTTTATTTCGTCAGCCTGTTTTTTCATGTCGTCAATATTCGGTCTTTCATATTGCATTTCGGAAAATTTCATTTTAAAAAGCAAAAATCAATCGAATTTGCAAAAAAATTCCCCGACAGAAATTTCTGTCGGAGAAAAATATTTGCTTATCTGTTTCTCGAGAAAAGTCTGAGAAGATAAAGGAACAGGTTAATGAAGTCAAGATACAGTTCAAGGGCGATATTTATTGAAGCCTTTTTGAGCATTTCGGCATCACCGCTGAAATATTCATAGCCCTTTTTGATTTTCTGTGTATCGTATGCGGTAAAGCCAATGAAAATTGCAATTCCAATCAAGCTTATAATCAAATCCATAGCACCCATGTTAAAGAAAAGTCCGAGAATGCCGAACACGATAAGAACGATAAGACCAATTAAGAGAATGGGGCGGAGTTTTGTAAGGTCACGTTTTGTAACAAGACCGTAAATCGAGAATGCACCAAAGAGCAAAGCGGTTGCGGCAAATGCCCATATAGCCTTGCCTGCGTCTGCAAGCCAGAGGGCAGGTGCAATATTGATGCCGTTCATAACGGAGTAGATAAGAAACAGTATCAAGCTTACAGTTGAGGGAAGTTTGTAAATGAAAAATCCGAGCACTATCACAAGAGCCAATTCAACGATAACGCTGCCGATGTAGATGGGGAAAAATTGTTCAATCATAAGGGGATTTGCATTAAGCATACTCTGTATAGCAAAGCCGAGAATGAAAGTAATGGAAAGACCTGCCGCCATCCAAGTATAGACACGTCTGCTGAAATCCGCCATTGAAACACCCGATAAAGCCTGTCCCATACCGTTTCCATAGGAATAGCCGCCATTCTGAACACCGTTAAAATCGTTATAACCCGAGCCGTTGTCATAGAAATTGTTGTTATAATCATTTCTATTCATAAAAAGACACCTCTTTCTGAAAAGTAAATATATTTGATTTACACTTATAATATAACCGTTTTTCATTTGAAAGTCAACAGGGTTTGAATAGATTTTTTCAAGAAAAAAATCGGAAAATTCCGACTTTTTATATAAATTTGTCTGTACCTACCCAAATTATGAATTATGCATTATGCATTATGAATTGAAAAATACTTCTTGACTAATCATAAAAAGAGAACTATAATTTAAATTGGAGAAACAGCGGAAAGCTGAATAAAAAAGTTAAGAGGAGAGTTTCAAAAATGAAGAATTACAACATTACATTGCTCAAAGGTGACGGCATAGGACCCGAAATTGTGAACGAGGCTGTAAAGGTGCTTGACAAGACAGCGGAAAAGTTTGGATTTGGAGTGACATATACAGAGGCACTTTTGGGCGGCTGTGCGATTGACGCAACAGGCGTGCCACTTCCGCAGGAAACCATTGATAAGTGCAAGGCTTCGGATTCCGTACTTTTGGGAGCAGTCGGTGGACCTAAATGGGACAGTCAGCCCGGCAATAACAGACCTGAAGCGGGCTTGCTTGGAATAAGAGGTGCATTGGGACTTTTTGCAAATCTCCGCCCCGCAGTGATTTTTGAACAGCTTAAAAATGCGTCACCGCTGAAAAGTGAGATTATAGGCGACGCTATGGATATAATGATAGTAAGGGAGCTTACAGGCGGAATTTATTTCGGTAAAAGGGGCAATTTTGAAGAAGACGGTGTGAAAGCCGCTTATGATACGGAAAAATACAATGTAAAAGAAATCGAGCGTATCGGCAGAGTTGCTTTTGACATGGCTATGAAAAGAAATAAAAAGCTGACAAGCGTTGATAAAGCAAATGTTTTGGATTCTTCAAGACTCTGGAGAGCGACTATGATAGAGCTTTCAAAGGAATATCCGGAAGTTGAGCTTAATCATTTGTATGTAGATAACTGTGCAATGCAGCTTGTTAGAAATCCGAAACAGTTTGATGTAATCGTTACTTCCAATATATTTGGCGATATACTTTCAGATGAAGCGTCAATGATAAGCGGTTCAATAGGAATGTTGGCATCTGCAAGCCTGAACAGCACAAAATTGGGAATGTATGAGCCTATACACGGTTCAGCCCCCGACATTGCAGGAAAGGGTATTGCCAATCCGCTTGCAACGATACTTTCCGTTGCAATGATGTTGAGATACTCCCTTGACGAGCCGAAAGCCGCAGACGCTATTGAAAATGCCGTTGCAGAGGTGCTTAAAACATACAGAACTCCCGATATTTATACAGAGGGTACTACAAAAGTATCAACTGTTGAAATGGGTGACGCAGTTTGTGCATTGATATAAAATAAAGGGCGGTATGGTTTTATGGAGAATTTAAATTTAGCTTTAACGCTTCTTTTGGCAGGGTTTGTAATCGTATTTCTTGTACTTATCCTTTTGATACTGATAATAACCGTTTATGGAAAAATCATACAGTTTGCACAAAAGAAAGTATCAAAAAACAAAGAAGATACTGAAAAGCCTGCAATAAGGTCTGTCACCCGTGAGGAAATAGAGGAGTATGGCAGTGACGAGATACCCGAAGAAATCATAGCCGTTATTGCAGCAGCAGTTGACGCTATGTATGGTACAAAGCCTCACAGAATAAAAAATGTAAAGCGTTCCCGTTCCATTCGTTCTTCTTGGGGCAATGCGGGCATTGCTGAAAACACAAGACCGTTTTAACAATTAGCAATTAGCAATGTGCAATTAGCAATGATTGCGTGAAATCAAACTGAAAGGAAGAAATTGAATGGACATTTTTAATCAGCTTGGGGAGATAATTGTAAATCTCTATAACTCCTCAGGTCTTGCATCTCTCGACTGGCAGAATTATGTAATGATAGGCATTTCGTTTATATTGATGTTCCTCGCAATTAAAAAGCAGTATGAACCGCTGTTATTGTTGCCGATAGCATTCGGAATGATGTTGGTAAATATATTTCCGGGAATTATGGGAAATCCCTCAACACAGCTTATGACGCTGGAACAGCTTCAAGCCGCAAATCTTGACCCTGCTTCATACACGACAAGTATGCTTGACGGTGTTACATACTATAATGTAACGGAAAATGGCGGATTGTTTTATTATTTATATCAAGGCGTACATCTGGGAATATTTCCGCCGCTGATATTTTTGGGAATAGGTGCAATGACGGATTTCGGACCGCTCATTGCCAATCCGAAAAGCTTTATACTTGGTGCGGCTGCACAGATAGGTATATTTATTACATTTATAGGTGCAACTCTCTTGGACTTTTCACCGAAAGAGGCAGGCTCTATTGCAATCATAGGCGGTGCAGACGGTCCCACGGCTATATTTGTAACGTCACAGCTTTCACCCGAACTGCTTGGACCTATTGCCGTTGCGGCATACTCTTATATGGCACTCGTGCCGATAATTCAGCCGCCTATCATGCGTTTGCTGACAACCAAAAAAGAACGTGCGATTGTCATGGAACAGTTAAGACCTGTTTCAAAACTGGAAAAAATACTTTTCCCGATAGTCGTTGTAGTGCTTGTGGCAATTTTACTCCCCGACGCTGCCCCCCTCGTTGGAATGCTTATGCTTGGAAATCTCTTTAAAGAGAGCGGAGTAGTTGACAGAATTGCAAAGACGGCACAAAATGAATTGATGAATATAGTAACGATATTCTTGGGAACAACAGTAGGTGCAACGGCAAGCGGTACGCTTTTCCTTACACCGAAAACTCTCGGAATAATTGCACTCGGTTTGATAGCGTTCTGTTTAGGTACAGCGTGCGGGGTGCTTTTCGGAAAAATAATGTGCTGGGCAACTCATGGAAAGGTAAATCCCTTGATTGGCTCGGCAGGCGTATCGGCTGTACCTATGGCAGCGAGAATTTCTCAGAAAGTCGGTCAGGAGGAAAATCCTGCAAACTTTCTTCTCATGCACGCTATGGGACCGAATGTGGCAGGTGTTATAGGCTCTGCGGTTGCGGCAGGTGTGCTTATCAGTGTATTGAAATGATTTATTAAAGCCGTTTGCAAAGAAAAGTTTGCAGACGGCTTTTTATCATGCACAATTTGAATGATTGGGTTTTGTGTATTTGTACAGAAATATAGCTGTTTTTAAAAAAATATTGACTTTTTTGTGACAAAGCTGTAAAATAAAAAAATGAGATTATAAATTGGGGGTTAAGAAAATGGAAAAAAGAGTTTTTCGTAAGATACTTGCAATAGCTCTTGCGTCGGCAATGCTTGCAGGAACGGGAATGACAACGGCAGGCTCATTGGCAGGAACAGGCATTTCCGTAAATGCTGCGGAAGTTTTCATGTCGGAGAGCGGTAAATGCGGTGAAAATGTCGTTTATACTCTTGACAGCGAGGGTACATTGACGATAAGCGGTTACGGGGCTATGTATGATTACCCATGTGAGCCGGAAGATGAACTTATACCCGATGCGTTCAATGGTTCGGAATATTTGATTTTGGACAACCCAAATGAAGATCCGCCAATTATATATGAGGATAACAATGTTCTTTATTACTATGATAATCCATTTTACAATAATGAAAATATCAAGAAAGTTATGATAGAAGACGGTGTTAATTATATCGGTATAGGGGCTTTCAGAAACTGCAAAAACATGATAAGTATAACTATTGCAGATACAATTGAGGCAATAGGCAGTGAGGCTTTTGTCGGTTGTGAAAGTTTGGCAGATGTCAGATTTCCGTCAACGCTGGAAAAGATTGACGATTATACATTTTGGCTTTGTGCAGGCTTGAAAGAAATAAATATTCCCGAAAGTGTAGTGTATATAAGTCCTTCGGCTTTTTGGGAATGTGCGGATTTTACAATATATGGTGAAGAAAACAGTTATGCACAATCTTATGCGGAAGAAAATGATATACCGTTTGTTTCAAACAGCAGGGCTTTGGAAAATAATTCCGAAATTTCGGAAAATGAGATATTCTTTGGACAGACGGTCACAGTTAATGCAAAAGCTGACGGTGGTAAGGGAAATTATACCTATGCCGTTCTGTATAAGAAAAAGAGTGATACAAAATGGACAGTAAAGCAGGATTATGCCGTAAATGATACTGTATCGATAAAACCTGCAAAGGCTACGGACTATGATATTTGTGTCAAGGTAAAAGACCAAAAGGGCAGTATAGTTAAAAAGTTCTTTACGGTAAAGGTAAATGAACCCGACACACTCGAAAATAATTCGTCTGTCAATTTTGGAACGATAGGCGTAAAGAAGTATCTTAAAATCTATGGTTCGGCAAGCGGTGGAATCGGAGATTATACTTATGCATATCTTTACAAAAAACAGGCTGATACAAAATGGAGTGTCAAAAAGAATTACAGCGATACGCAGGAAGTGACATTAGCCCCTCAGACTGTTACAACGTATAATATATGCGTGAAAGTAAAAGACGGTACGGGTACGATAGTAAAGAAATTTATTGATGTAAAGGTAAATCCCGAATTGGCAAGCAAGTCAAAGGTGAGTTCAAAGAGTATTACAAAAGGTCAGAAAGTGACAATGACGGGTGCGGCATCAGGCGGCAGCGGCAGTTATACGTATGCATACCTTTACAGGAGAGATAACGGTGCATGGAGTGTTTACAAGAATTACAGCACGGCTAATTCCGTAGTTATCACACCTGCATTTTCGGGAACTTATGAAATATGCATTAAGGCAAAAGACAGCTATGGAACGATTGTAAAGAGTTATTTCACGGTAAACGTCAAAGAACTGCTGAATAAATCGACACTCGGCAAGACTGAGGCAAAGACGGGGGAAACTGTCAAGATAAACGGTTCTGCAAGCGGTGGAAACGGCAGTTACAGTTATGCCTATTATTTGCAGGAACCTGCTTCTTCAAGCTGGAAAACGCTCAAGGATTTCAGTGCAACAAAGGCTGTGGAGTTTAAAGTTGATAAGATAGGCAAGTATAATATATGTGTGAAAGTAAAGGATATTACGGGAATAGTTGCAAAGAAATATCTTGAATTGGAAGTTTTTGACGGCACTAATGTTGCAGCGGAAATAACTGCAAGAATTATAAATAATAGTATGAGTTCTGTTGATAAGATAAAAGCCATACATGACTGGCTTGTGAATAATACGGAGTATGATACAGAGGGCTATGCAAGCGGAAATATTTCCTCCGATTCATACACGGCAGAGGGACTTTTCAAGACAGGCAGGGCTGTTTGTGACGGCTATGCAAAGGCATTTCAGCAGATGGCTGAAAGTGCAGGCTTTGAAGTCATCAAAGTAAACGGAATAGGTGTGAACTCATCGGGAACTACCGAAACACACGCATGGAATCAGGTCAAGGTTGACGGAAAATGGTATAATATAGATGTCACCTGGGACGACCCCGTTACAAACGGAGAGATAGGGTTTGACAATCTCAGATATAAATATTTTCTTGTTCCCGACAGTGTTATTGCAAATGACCATATAGCCGATTCGGGACAGCAGCTCAACAAATGCACAACAGCACAGCCTATGAATCAAATCATAAATAATGTTATCGAAGAAGATATTGAAAACCATGATAATTATTTCTATTGTACAAGCTATAAAGAGCTTTCTTCAACGGCAAATTCCATTGCGGGAGAGCATCAAAAAGAATTTACTGTTATCTATAAGACAGCCAATATGCCCGATGTGCAGAAAGTAATGAATACCGTACTTTATGCACATGATGATATTATGTCATTGAATATAGAATATATGGACTGGAAATTTGACGGATATACGCAGATGACGTTTTATCTTGTATTCTGACCTCCATGTAATATAGAAGTCACCGTGAGCGGACAGAAACGTTCACGGTGATTTTTTGGGGTATTAGAAAATTAAAACAATAATTTTGCACAAAATTGTCGCCCGATTGTATATTTATGGCTGTTTAGGGAAAAATAAGGAAAAATTTTAATGATAATTCATAAAAAGTGTTATAAAAAGACTTGAAATTTATCCAAATTTAATGTATGATATAGATATATAAATAGAAGTTTTAGTATAAAGGAGTTGTGAGTTATGCAGCTTGGCAATAATGAGTTCAATGAGCGTTCAGACATCGACCTGTTCCACAGCGGTGAACATTACCATGCATATAATTACATGGGTGCACATAAGGAACATCGTGACGGTGTGGATGGAGTTATGTTCAGAACATGGGCACCTCATGCAAAAAGTGTTTCCATTGTGGGCACTTTCAACAACTGGGACAGAAATGCCCACCCTATGAACTGGACTTCCGACGGAGGTATATGGGAATGCTTTATTGCCGATATAGTCGGTGATTACTCCATATACAAGTACAGCATAGAAACCTATGAGGGCTACACTATGCTTAAATCGGATCCGTATGCTTTCCACTACGAAACCCGTCCGAATAATTCATCTGTATTTGTTGATATAAACGGCTACGAGTGGCATGATGAGGAATGGCAGAAGGAAAAAGCAAAACATGAATCCTACAGCAGTCCTATGAATATCTATGAACTTCATGCAGGTTCATGGAAAAAGTATGCCGACGGAAATTATTTCTCTTACGGCAAGCTTGCCGATGAGTTAATTCCCTATGTAAAGGACATGGGCTATACTCATATAGAATTCATGCCCCTTACAGAATATCCGTTTGACGCATCATGGGGTTATCAGGTAACGGGATATTTTGCCATTACTTCAAGATACGGCAGTCCGTTTGATTTTATGAATTTTGTTGACAGATGTCATCAAGAGGGCATTTCTGTCATAATGGACTGGGTGCCTGCACACTTTCCGAGAGATGCACACGGTCTGGCAAGATTTGACGGCACACCGTGCTATGAATATGCCGACTGGCGTAAGGGCGAACACAAGGACTGGGGAACACTTGTATTTGACTACGGCAGAAATGAAGTAGTAAGTTTCCTTGTATCGAGTGCAATATTTTGGATGGACTACTATCACATAGACGGACTGAGAGTAGATGCGGTTGCATCTATGCTGTATCTGGATTACAGCAGACGTGACGGTGAATGGGTAGCCAATAAATTTGGCGGAAAAGACAATCTTGAAGCGGTTGCATTTTTACATAAGCTTAACGAGGCTGCTTTCAGATATTTCCCGAATACCCTTATGATAGCAGAGGAATCTACGGCATGGGCAAATGTTTCCAAACCTACATATATGGGCGGTCTTGGATTTAACTATAAATGGAACATGGGCTGGATGAATGATATGCTTCATTATATCTCTCTTGACCCGCTTTACAGACCATTTAACCATGACAATCTTACTTTCTCATTCTTCTATGCATTTTCCGAAAACTTTATTCTGCCTATATCACATGACGAAGTTGTTTACGGAAAAGCGTCACTTATCAATAAAATGCCCGGCAACTATGAAATGAAGTTCAAGGGCGTGAAAACATTCGTTGCTTATATGATGGCACACCCCGGAAAGAAATTGACTTTCATGGGTACGGAGTTCGGTCAGTTCAAAGAGTGGGACTACTCTATGGAACTTGACTGGATGCTTTTGGAATACCCTGCACATATCGACTTGAAGAACTTCTTTAAGGCTATCAACCATTTCTATCTTGAAAACAGTCCCCTTTGGGAAGTTGATTATTCTTGGGAGGGCTTTAACTGGATTTCCAATGATGACTATACTCAGAGTGTCATTTCTTTCAGAAGAATTGATAAAAAGGGCAATGAATTGATAGCAGTTTGCAACTTCCAGCCCATGCTTCGTGAAAACTATCGCATAGGCGTACCGTTTGCAGGCACTTACAGCGAAGTATTCAATACAGAGTGGACAGAATTCGGTGGTGCGGGAATTTCCAACGGCACGGATATCAAAACCGAAGATGAACCCATGCACGGACATGAACAGTCAATCGTTCTTACATTGCCGCCAATGTCTGTCATGTACTTCAAATGCACACGCAAAAAGCCCAAGAGAAAGCCCAGAAAAAAGGCTGCCGAGGGTGAAACCGCTGTAAAGAAAACTTCAAAGAAGAAATCTTCCAAAAAGGCTGAAACAGCAGAAGCCGCTGCAGAAGAAGTAAACACAGAGGAAAAGCCAAAGAAAAGAACAAGAAAAAAGAAAACCGAAACACCCGAACAGTAAACAACAGCAATTAGATTTGCTGTGAAAATAAATAAATTGGTATTTATTGAAGGAGGACAATAGTATGTATCCAAAGCAGGAAGTAGTAGCCATGCTGCTTGCCGGAGGTCAGGGCAGCAGACTTGGTGTACTTACTCAGAAACTCGCAAAACCTGCCGTACCGTTTGGCGGCAAATACCGTATAATTGACTTTCCGCTTTCCAACTGCGTCAATTCCGGCATAGAGGCTGTCGGTGTTCTGACACAGTATCAGCCACTTGTACTCAATGAGTATATAGGCAGCGGTCAGCCATGGGACCTTGACGGAATGAAAAGCGGTGTAAGTGTGCTTTCACCTTATCAGCAGATAAAAGGCACGGACTGGTATAAAGGTACTGCAAACGCTATCTATCAGAACATCAATTATATCGACAGATATAACCCCGATTATGTGGTAATTCTCTCGGGCGACCATATTTATAAAATGGACTATTCAAAAATGATAGCTTTCCACAAAGAGAACAATGCAGACTGCACGATTGCGGTTATCGATGTACCTCTTGAGGAGGCTTCAAGATTTGGTATCATGAATACAAATCCCGACGGCTCTATATATGAGTTTGAGGAGAAGCCGAAACACCCCAAAAGCACAAATGCATCAATGGGTATCTATGTATTCAGCTGGGATAAACTCCGTAAATATCTTATCGAAGATGAAAATGAAGAAGGCTCTGAGCATGACTTTGGTAAAAACGTACTGCCAAGAATGCTGGAAGACGGTCAGAGAATGTTTGCCTATCAGTTCGAGGGCTATTGGAAAGACGTTGGTACAATAGACAGCCTTTGGGAAGCAAATATGGATTTGCTTGATCCGAATGTACCGCTTGACCTCGTTGATGAAAGCTGGAAAATTTATTCAAGAAATCCCGTTGTACCTCCGCAGTATATCGCAGAAACGGCTAAAATACAAAATTCGCTTATCGGTGACGGCTGTGATATAGCAGGTGAATTGGAATTTTCAATCCTTTTCTCCAATGTAGTTGTAAAGCCGGGTGCGGTTATAGAATCGTCTATTATAATGCCGGGCTGTGTCATTGAGGAAGGTGCGGTAGTAAGATTTGCAATCGTTTCGGAAAATACCGTGATAGGCAAAAATGCCGTTGTCGGTGCAAGACCCGAAGATATTGAAAACAAAGATGAATGGGGTATCGCTGTTGTAGGTGATAATCTCAAAATAGGTGCAGGGGCAAAAGTTGCTCCCAAAGCTATGATAGCAGAAGATATAGAGGAGGTTGAATAATATGCGTGGCAACAGAATTTTAGGTATCATCTTCTCTAATCTCCATGAAAAACTCATCAGCGAGATAACTGAGAAAAGAACAATGGGTGCGGTACCGTTTGGCGGAAGATACCGTTTAATAGACTTTCCGCTTTCGAACATGGTAAATTCGGGTATCAATAAAGTAGGCGTTCTGACAAAGAGCAATTATCAGTCATTGATGGATCATCTCGGAACAGGTAAAGCATGGGATTTGTCCAGACAGCGTGACGGTTTGTTTGTACTGCCTCCTTTCATGGATCCGAATGATTATGCAAACAGAGTTTCAACATTCCGTTCGATAATGCCTTTCCTTGAAAATTCATCTGAGGAATATGTTGTAATATCCGATTGTGACGTAGTATGCAATATAGACTATCAGAAAGTACTTGAAAAGCATATTGAAAATAATGCGGATATAACTCTTGTTTACAAGAGAGATACTCTCCCTGCAAAGCTCCATGACCCTATGGTACTTTCCTTTGACGCAAAAAGCAGAGTGACAGATGTTCTTGTAAGCCCGTCAATTTCGGGAACGTGCAGTTACTACATGAACATGATGATGATAAAGAGAGAACTTTTAATAGAACTTGTCAATAAATGTGTCAGCAAGAATACAATGAACTTCAAGCGTGACATGATACAGGGCGAGTATAAAAATCTCAATATATACGGCTATGAATTTAAGGGCTTTGCACCTGTCATTACATCACCTGCGGAGTACTTCAATGCCAATATGGCATTGATGAACAGCGAAGTTCGTGCAGACCTTTTCAGAGGTGACAGACCTATTTATACAAAAGTAAGAGATGATATGCCTGCAAAATACGGTCTTGACTCCAAAGTGACAAATTCTCTTATCGGCAGTGGCTGTATCATTGACGGTGAAGTTGAAAACTGCATACTCTTCAAAGGCGTTTATATCGGCAAGGGTACAAAAGTTTCCAACTGCGTCATCATGCAGGATACAAAGATAGGTGCAAATTCCAGTCTGAGTTATGTTATCGTTGACAAAGATGTAACTGTCCGTGATGAAAAAGTCCTTGCAGGACAGCCCTCATACCCCGTTTATATCAGCAAATTAAGCGTTGTTTAATTCATAATTCAAAATTCATAATGCATTGTGAATTAAAAAGGGAGGTGTGTAGATGAAGTGTTTGTTTGTGACAAGTGAGGCACAGCCGTTTGCAGCGTCGGGCGGTCTTGCAGATGTTTCGAGTTCTCTGCCTCACGCATTAAGACAGCGTTTGATAGGCTGTCGAATAGTGATGCCTTTATATGAAGATATACCCGACGAGCTGAAAGAAAGTATGCGTTTTCTTACAAGCTTTTCCGTGCCTGTTGCATGGAGGAGGCAGTACTGCGGTATTTTTGAATCACGCTTTGACGGTGTTATCTATTATTTTATAGACAATCAATATTATTTCAAGCGTCAGGGAATGTACGGGCATTATGACGATGCGGAGAGATTTGCATTTTTCTCGAGAGCAGTCCTTGAAATGCTGCCTTTTATCGACTTCAAGCCCGATATTATCCACTGCAACGACTGGCAGACGGCATTAGTGCCGACTTATTATAATCTTTTCTATTCTCGGTCCGACTGGTACAAGGGTATCAAGACTGTATTTACGATTCACAATATACAGTATCAGGGAAAATACGGCTCGGAATTATATGACGAAGTGGTGGGCATACCGCCTCAAAGCCGTTCGATACTTGAGTTTGACGGCTGTATCAATTTTGTAAAGGGTGCTGTCGAAACGTCTAACCGTGTTACTACCGTAAGCCCCAGCTATTCATGGGAAATCCGTGACCCGTGGTTCTCCAACGGACTTGACTCCATTCTGAATGCAAGAGCATGGAAAATAAGAGGCATTCTCAACGGAATAGATACCGTTTCTTATGACCCTGCAACAGACCCCGAAATTTATGCGAATTTCTCTGTAAACGACCTTTCGGGCAGGACTGTGAATAAAAGAAAGCTTCAGGAACGTCTGGGACTGGAACAAAATATTGAAACTCCGATAATCGCTATGGTGACAAGGCTCGTTTCCCATAAAGGTCTTGACCTTGTGAAAGCAGCACTTGACCAAATAATGACAGAGGAAGATATACAATTTGTCATACTCGGCTCGGGCGACTGGGAATATGAAAGCTTTTTCCGCTCCATGCAGGGAAAATATCCCGGCAGGATAAGTGCTTGTCATGGATTTATCCCCGAACTGTCAAGAAAAATATATGCAGGTGCAGATATGTTCCTTATGCCCTCAAAGGCAGAACCCTGCGGACTTTCTCAAATGATTGCTTTAAGATACGGTGCAATTCCGATTGTCAGAGAAGTAGGCGGACTGCGTGACTCTATTCGGGACAGCGGCACGGGTGAGGGCAACGGCTTTACTTTCAAAAATTATGATGCCATGGATATGATATGATCAACTGCATAAGACGTGCCATAGCAGGTTACTGGCAGCGTGACAGCTGGAAAACGCTGATAAAACGTGCCATGGAATGCGATAACAGCTGGGTGCGTTCCGCAACGGAATATATCAATCTCTACCGTGAAGTGATAAACGAGGGCTGAAATTTTCTGAACTATTTTTGAAAAGATAATACAAAAATGCGGTTATGCGGATGAAATGATTGCGTAACCGTATTTTATGTGGAAAAAAAGTATCATTTTGCACAAAATTTTAAGTAAAATTCTTATATGACTTTTGGGATATAAAAGAAAAATAAACTTTGGGTTATGTTGTAAAATTTTCGTGAAAATAAGAAAAAAAGGGTGAAAATATGTATCATTTGCCAAGACTTAGAGAAGTAAGACTTATGAAAAACATGAAACAGAAGGATGTATGTGCTATTCTGAACATGAAACAGTCACAGTACAGCAGGTATGAATCAGGTGAAGATGAAATGAAAATAGGTACTTTCATTGACATCTGTGAAGCTCTCAATATCTCTGCGGATTACCTTCTGGAACTTTCCGACGAACCTAAACAGATGGTGTCGGCTCACTGAATTTGAAAACAGCCGTCAAGCTTTTTTACAAGTTTGACGGCTGAATTTTATTTTTCACTTATTTTCTGTTGTTGAAATCTTCGTTAATTTCGTCTGCCCAGTCCTCTGATATGCAGGCTTCGGCAAGAGGGGCTTCTCTCATTTTGAATATTGCCTTGCTTACAGCACCATATACAACGCCTGTACCTTTTTTGTCGGCTCTGTAATTGACGGCACGACTGCTGTCAATGCCAAAGTGTGAAGCTGTTTCAACAGCGTCTATATTTGCACCGATAAAGAGGAACTCCCAGCCAAGCTCTTTTTTCTGTTCAATCATCTTTTTAACGGTCTTGCTGTCAAATTTACGGCTTGCATTTTCCATTCCGTCGGTCGTGATAACAAAAATGACTTTTTCGGGAATGTCCTCTTCACGGGCATATTTGTGTATTGTCGAGATATGCTCGACAGCCATTCCGATAGCGTCAATCAATGCTGTACAACCGCCTACAACGTAATCTTCATCTGTCATGGGCTTGATTTTGTCAAGGCTTACTCTGTCATGTATGATCCGGCTTTCGTTGTCAAAAAGTATCGTTGTAACAAATGCTTCGCTGTTCTGCTTTTTCTGCTTTTCTATCATGGCATTGAAACCACCGATAGTGTCACTTTCCAATCCGCTCATTGAACCGCTTTTGTCAAGGATAAATACCATTTCAGTTAAATTCTTTTTCATTTTGATAACCGTTACTGAAAACTTATAAAAAGTTACACCAGTTTCCAAGTTTTGAAAAATAAAGTAGTGAATTACCCGCTCAAAAGTGATAAAATGGTAAATGCACAAATAAACCAGGTATCAC
>ONIF01000293.1 GCA_900317795.1 uncultured Eubacteriales bacterium
CAATTCCGCTTTGATTTCATCGCTGAGTATTTTCGGCAAACGACGATTAGAAATAAGATTGGATATCAAACCCTTGATTGCATTGGGTGTCTGACCTTCATCAACATCAGGCTCGGCAATATCTTCACCCATATCCACGGTATCAACAATTTCATAATCTGTATCAACCGTATCAACTGCCGCTGCACCGATACCTGTACCTGCAACCATTGACAATGCAAGTGCTGCTACCAATACTCTTGTCACAACTTTTTTTGAACTTTTCATTTTGAAAACCTCCCAAAATAATTTTTTATTATTATAACATACCATGTCCAACTCATGTCCAACAAATATACATCAAAACAGCCTCAAAAAATAAATTTCTCCCTTTTTAACAAAAAACTCTGTTAAAATTGTGCAAAATAATTATTTTGTACTGTCTTTTTTAATATGAAATCAAACAGGATTATTTTACAATGCTTGAATCCATATCGGAAATACTTACATAGGAAACACCGTCAATTTCATACGTCACATAGGTGACTGCATAGAGATTTTGATTTGCATGAGTGCTGTTCATCAAAAGGGAGAAAGAGTATTTACCGCTTGTCGTTTTGAGTGAGGAAGCCTTTTTAACTCCGTTGTTATACACATCATACTTTGTAACGTTTGTATCATCTGTGGAAAGCCTTGCAATGCCTGCTTTAATGTTAGTCGCATTTTTGGGGAGATACCATTCACCCGAAAGAGTTGCTTTTGCATTATTGCCTGCTTTTCTGCGGTTGGTGATGGAGGCTTTCATCTCACGGGGGAGAATTGCAAAATTCTTTGTGACCGTACCGCCGTATTCACCCATACCTGTGAGAGTTGCAGTGGCAATACCAAGTTCAACATTGTCTGTATAGGTTACTTTATAATCCACGCCTTTTGTAAGTATATTATCACCGTATTTAACAGTAACATCGGGTTCTATTGCACTGCCTGTATGAACATAGTCGGATATATCGCTTACGGTTACCTGTGTGAAGTCATATTTTCTTCTGGTGAGAGTGCCGGATTGACCGCTGATTGCTGCATAGTTGCCAGTACCGGAAACCATTTCGCCGTTTTCATTGAACCAGCCTTTTATGAATGTATTGGTTGCACCGTGGGCAAGCCTTGGACCGTTCCAATCATCAGTGGTAGCAAAAGTATCATTGACTTTGAGAGTTTCCAGTTCAAACCCGCTGAACATACTGTAAGTATTAACATTTGAATTGAAAGTAAAGCTGCTCAGGTCAACCATTTTCAGTGCCGTAGAACTGCCCAAGTACTCATCGGTATCATAATCATAATGTCTTACAGTGAGCCATGCAAACATATTTCCTGTATTCGTAAGACTTGGTGTGTCAAATTTATCAAGACCAACGATATTTTCAAGAGCCGTGCAGCTTTCGAACATCATCGACATATTTTCAACTTTTCTTGTATCAAAGTTGCTTACATCAATTTTCTTGAATTTAGAGGTGTTGAACATAGCCTGCATATTGGTTACATTGCTTGTATCAAGGTTTGCCCAGCCTGTGATGTTATCGGTCGATTCAATCTTTGACTGCGAGAACATGGCAAACATATTGGTAACATTTGAAGTATCCCATTTGGAAATATTAAGGGATTTAAGACCGCAGTTAGAGAACATATACTGCATATCCGTAACGTTTGATGTATTGAAGTGAGAAAGGTCAAGCGACTGAATAGCATCACACTGATAGAACATTTGTCCCATATTGGTAACATTTGAAGTATCCCAGCCCGACAGATTGATAGTAGTGGCTTTGCGACAATCCTGTAATGCACCGAACATATTCTCGGCATTGCTTACATCAAGATTGGACAAATCAATTTCGGTTACTTCGATATGGTTAAAGAAAAGTCTATACAAACTGTTTTTGCCTGCTTTTGCACCGGGGAGGGCAACAATTTTTTTGATGTTGCTTCTTGACCAGTAGCCCTCTTTTCCCCATGGAGAATAATACTTGCTGCCGTTATATACGAAAGGTCCTATATCGTCGGGCATAGTGCCAAAGAGTTCCAGTGTACCGCTCTTTTTCAAGCCCCACCATGTATCTTCTTTGATATATCCTTCTTTTACAGTAACCGTATTGCCGGTAATGCTGTCTATCGTGTAGATATAATTGTTGTTATTAACAGTTTCTGTCACCTCTGCACCTGTAAACTTCAGAGGTACACTTGATGTCACCTTGCCGCCCTCAATAATAGTACCTTTGCCATTTGAAAGCGGAATGTTCTCGCTGTTGCGACCGGTCAGAGTAATTGTTGCATCTCCCAAACCGGAAAAATCAACTTCGGCTGTATTTACGTTCAGCTTTGAATAAATAGCGGATGCACTTACAGCCTCAGCGGCTGTCATCGGAACGGTGCAATTTTCATCAGAATATATTGCATAATCATCGCCATCATTCTGAAGAATCACCTTGTCTGCCGATAAGCTATCAAACACTCTGCCAGCGGTATTCTTCACCGCACCACCGCAGAAACAGACCTTTTTAGCTTTATACGCACTAAGTTGTAGGTTTGTCTCAAGAGTGCCGGAATAAAAATAACTATCTCCAATAAAGCTTACCTCTGTCGCATTAATCTTATTGTTTCCATAAAACAGAAGAACGCCTCCGTTTTCTACGTCAATTCCGCGAGTAGCCTTCCTATTGTAAGTTGCGATATAGGTAATAGTCGAATCGATCATAGTAAATTTGGACGATCTTACTTCAACGATCCAACTAGCACCCTTATTTTCGGGTTGACTAATCGTCATGTTTTCTGCCACTGTATCGGCACAAGCTACTAAAAGATGAAAACGTGGGTCTTTGGTGAAAGACGAAGTAAGAGTACCGTTTTTCAGTGTAGTCGGTGCCTGAACAGTCAAGTTAACATTATCACCGTTGAAAGTAATTGTTTTGCCATT
>ONIF01000434.1 GCA_900317795.1 uncultured Eubacteriales bacterium
TTATTTAATTGAAAATTGAAAGTGGAAAATGGAAAATTAAGTGACATTCACTGCCGATTTCACTCTCCACTTTCCATTTTCCACTTTCCATTGTCCATTTTAAAAGAAAGGTGCGTGTAAAAAAATGTCCTATTGTGTAAACTGCGGAGTTGAACTTGACAGCTCTCTTACAAAATGTCCGCTGTGTGCAACACCCGTCATCAACCCCAATGACAAAACAGAAGAAAAAAGTATTCCTACATATCCCGTGGAATATATGCAGGATATAGTAAAAAAGATGCGTTTTATGTCTGCCAATCTGGTTTCGGTGATATTCCTTACAGGGCTTGTATTATGCCCGTTCTGCAACTATGTGATAAGTGAAAAACTCACATGGTCACGTTATGCCATGCCGTCAATCCTTTTTGCATGGTGCTGTGCAATCACCCCCATTATTATAAGAAAAAAGACCTTTCTCAAATGCATAATTATCGACTTCATAGCGGCATTTATATACCTTGCCGCTATGAACGCAATAACCACACCCAATATAAATTGGTTTGTAAGTATATGTGTGCCGATACTGCTGTACCTGCTGGGAAGTTTTATACTGATGTACAGCCTGTCAGCCAAAAAAATCAACGTCATGTATATAATTTCACTTAGCTTCGTGCTTGCAGGCATATTCTGCATGATGACAGAGTATTTTTTAAGAAAATTCAGATTTCTTGCTATGGAATTTGTGTGGTCAGTACCCGTCTTGATTTCCTGCATTGGAATAGCACTCCTTTTAGTGGTAATCGCAAGGCTTTCAAAAATTTCCGAAATAAGAAAACGTCTGCATATTTAGAAAAGTTTTTTTAAAAAACTGTTGACAAATCATTGAAACTGATATATAATAACTAGGTAAGATTTTTATATGTCAGATGAGCCGGTGTGTCGGAATTGGCAGACGATGCAGACTCAAAATCTGTTGCTCGCAAGGGCGTGTGGGTTCGAGTCCCACCACCGGCATTCAATTAAATATAAAAAAGGCAGAAAGTGATTTCTGCCTTTTTTGTTTGCATAAACAAGCAATATTATACAAAAAATATAAGGCAAGGAATTATACATTCCTTGCCTTATCAAAAAGTGACCCGGACGAGAATCGAACTCGTGTTTCCGCCGTGAAAGGGCGGTGTCTTAGCCGCTTGACCACCGGGCCGAAAAAATGGATAATGGAAAGTGGAAAATGGAAAGTTTATCAAGACCATCATACCACTATATCCGAAATCCTATGGTAGCGGTAGTGGGACTTGAACCTACGACACTTCGGGTATGAACCGAATGCTCTAGCCAACTGAGCTATACCGCCATATCGACTGTCCGCAACAGTCAGAAGGGTTTTTATAAAAAAGATATATACTTTTTGTATATGATACATAACGTATATATATTACTGTTTGTAATTTACAGCCCGTTCAAAAAGTTTTCAACATTTAAAAGTTGAAAGTGTTGAAAACTTTTTCACTGCCTGTTGAACAATTATTATTCTTTAAAAGCAATATAAGCATAGTTAAAATACTATATATTGTGTTTTCAAAAAGTCAAGACATATTTTTCCGTAATATTTTTTTATAAATTACAGTGAGTAATAAGTTTTCAACACTTTCAACATTCAGGAGTTGAAAACTTGTACTTTTCAACTTTTACCGATTGTAATATTCGTCTTTTAGTATAGAAAGTATATCAATATCATAATAAAATCCGTCTTTAAGTAAGTCTTTTCGGAGAGTTCCCTCATATTTCATTCCAATTTTTTCCATAACTCTCCTTGAAGCAGGATTGCAGGACATACAAATTCCCTGAATTTTGTTGAAACCGAATGTTTCAAAGCCGTATTTGAGCATTTCACGGGAAGCCTCTGTTGCATATCCCTTGTTCATATAGTGTTTGTCAATGTAGTAGGAAATATCCGCTCTGTTGTGTTCAAAGGATATGTTGATAAGTCCGACATTTCCTATATAAAGTCCGGTGTCACGCTGAAAAACGGCAAATTCATAAGAAAGATTGTTCCGCATATTTTCCTTTATGGTTTTAAGCCACCATTCTGCACGGAATTTACTGTAATTTTGCGGTATGCCGTAGGTCGTGGCATAAATTTCGGGCTGTCGCACAACTCTCAAAAAGCCGTCAACATCACTTTTTTTATATTCTCTTATAAAAAGCCTTTCCGTTAAAAATTTCTTTTCAAACATGAATTATTCCTCTCACACACGGACAAACCCATCTGTCCATTCACATTCATCAATCGCATATTTATTCAATGCCCATTCGCAACGGCTGTATTTTTGTTTCATATTTTCAAGTTCGCATTCGGCAGATTTTTTATCCGTGAAACAGTCACTTTCAATAATATCTGTTTCATCAAGATTTTCATTGATATTCCAACCCTCTATGATATAAATTTCTTTCAAATTCGTGTCGGCAGTGCCGATAATATCTTTGATTTCAATCTGATAGTCACACGGATAATCTTTAAAGCCCTCTACGTTTCTCAAACAGTATTTTGCAGTCTGTTCTGCTTTAGAAAACGAGGAAAAAATGCCTATTACAAAACCTTCTTTGTAATCATCATACGATAACTCCAAATCATAAAAAGTAAGTTTATACAGTTTCATCTTTTTTAGTTTCCTCCTTATCGGATTGGGGTTCTTTGGGGAGAGTACCCGATTTTTTGACGTGGTTTCCGATTATCTCAGATACGTCGCTGACAGCTATAAATGCAGAGGAGTCTATACTTTTTATGATGTCTTTAAGCTCATGGATTTCAAAGCGTGTCAGAACGCAGTATAACACCACTTTTTTACCGCTGACAAGTCCCTCACCCTCCATTATGGTGACAGTCCTGCCAAGACGGGTATATATTTTCTCGGAAATTTCCTTTGCGTCGTTGGTGATAATCATAGCGGCTTTTGTCTGTTCCATGCCCGATTCGACTATATCAAGGACTTTTGAAGTAATGAAGTATGTTAAAAGACTATACATAGCTCTATCGAATGATTTAAGGACAATTCCTGCAACGGCAAAGATGATTATATTGCAAATCAGAACAAAGTTTCCAACGGAAAAGTGCATTTTCTTATTCAAAAGAATGGCAGCCGTTTCGGTACCGTCAAGACAGCCACCAAATTTTATGACAAGTCCCACACCTATCCCCAAAATAACTCCTCCAAAGCATACAGCCAATAAATATTCTTCGGTAGCATTTGCCATAGGTGCGAACACATCAAGGAAAATTGAAAATACTGACATTGAATAGGCTGATTTTACAATGAACATTTTGCCAAGTTTTCTTGCACCGAATATAAGAAACGGTGCGTTAAGGCATATTGTCAGAACGGAAA
>ONIF01000114.1 GCA_900317795.1 uncultured Eubacteriales bacterium
CCGAGTTAAAATATGAATTGTCGGAGATAATGAAAAGGGGAACGTTGCCCCATGCGATAATAATAGAAGGGGCGGAAGGTACAGGAAAAAGAACTCTTGCGGATATAATAGCACAGTATTGCGTATGCACGGCTGAAAGTGAAAAGCCTTGCGGAATATGCAACAGCTGTATGAAAGCGGAAAAGCATATTCACCCCGATATATTTTATGCAGACGGGAATGACAAGGCATTGACGGTAGATTCGGTGAGGAATATGAGGACTGACGCATATATCAAGCCGAATGAAGCCCCGATGAAAGTGTATATACTGTCGAATTGTGAAAAAATGCTTGCCCCTGCCCAGAACGCATTTTTGAAAGTGCTGGAAGAACCGCCAAAGAATGTTCAGTTTATCATGACGGTAAAATCAGCGTCATCAATGCTGCAAACCGTGCGGTCACGTTCAAGAGTATTTTCGGTATTTCCGTCAAGTATAGAGGAAACCGTAAAAATTGCGGAAAAGCGATTTCCGAATAAAGATATTTCGGAAATCGAGCATATTGCGGAAATGTGTGACGGGAATATAGGAATGACTTTGCAAATGATAGAGAGCGGAGGAGAGGAAGCAAGAAAATTGGCGGAGGAGATATTCAATGCAATAACGCAGTCCGTAGAATATCCGTTGTTGTCGCTGACGGGCAGGCTTACGGAAAGCAGGAATTTTGCGACAGGTGTGCTTGACTGCATGACGGAGATAGCGACAGATTGTGTAAAAGCGTCTGTGGGTGTAAAAGTATCTTCTCGGGCGGCTTTGCAGACGGCTGAAAGATATTCGAAAAAGAGGATTGCGGAGATAGCGGAGAATATAAGATATGCAAGAAACGTATTGAATACGAATGTAAATTTAAATTTGTTCTGCACATGGCTTAGTTCGGTGTTAAGGACATAGAATAACGGAGGAAAGAAAATGGCTTGTATTATAGGAGTAAGGTTCAGAGAAGCGGGAAAGGTATATTATTTTGACCCGAACGGAGCAGATTTGCAAAAGGGAAATCATGTAATAGTCGAAACGGTAAGGGGAGTGGAATGCGGAGAAGTCGTCATGTCAAATAAGACGATTGCAGACAAGGACTTGCCCGAGCCTCTCAAAAGAATAATAAGAGTGGCAACTGACGAAGATATGAAAATAGTTAAAGAAAATGAGGAAAAGGAAAAAAAGGCATTTGAGATATGCAATGAAAAAATAAAACTGCATAGTCTTGAAATGAAGCTTGTCAATGTGGAATACACATTTGACAGAAATAAAATAATGTTTTATTTTACGGCAGACGGCAGAGTGGATTTCAGGGAGCTGGTAAAAGACCTTGCCTATATATTCAGAACAAGGATAGAATTAAGGCAGATAGGTGTTAGAGATGAGGCAAAAAAAACAGGCGGCATGGGTATATGCGGCAGACCGTTTTGCTGTAACACGTTTTTGGGAGAATTTCAGCCTGTTTCGATAAAAATGGCAAAAGAGCAGGGAATGATATTGAACCCAACGAAAATATCGGGAACTTGCGGCAGACTGATGTGTTGTTTGAAATATGAGCAGGACGTATATAGTGACTTGCTGAAAATCACGCCCAAAATTGGAGCGATTGTCAACACACCCGACGGAAAGGGAAATGTAATAGATGTGAATTTGATAACGGGAATGCTTACGGTAACGCTGCATAAATCCATGAATGCAGCGGCACATACTTATAAAGTATCAGATGTAACGTTGATAAAAGATGCACAAATAAAAGTGGATAAGGCGGAATTTGAAAAGCTGAAAAAGCTTGAAAATAATTGATGATAAAGGAGATGTTTTTCAATGGGACTTTTTGACAGAATGCAGGGCAATACAAAAGCGGAACAGACAAAAAGTGAAAATATGCCGAAAAGCGTGACGATTACGTTTGAACAGTTGCCCGAAAGCCTGGCAGAGATGAAAAAACTGCCCGAATCGGCATTGTCAACACCGTTTATGACAGCGGCACTTTCGGTATGTGCATACTGTTGTTATGCAGTTGATAAAGACGCAGGGAAAGAAATGCTGAATTTTCTGAAAGGACCGAAACCGCTTTCCAATTATGACATACAGTTTATCAATGACAGGCTGATGGACAAGGCATATTTGCCGTTTTCCTATTTTGAGGGTGCGGAGCCGTCAAACAGTTACCGCCCGAATGAGCCGTATAAAATAACGATTTTTGAAGATGTGTATTCATACAAAGATGAGGGTTATGCAAAGCTGAATATACGTTCGGGCGGTGCAGACAGTCCCAGACAAATTGTTCTCCGCAGAAAAGGCGAACAGTGGTATTTGTGGGAGCAGTATATACTTGTAGGAATAAGAATACCGACAACAGAAGATGAATGGGCATAAAAAAATATCCCTGTCGCAGAAAACGGCAGGGAATTTTTTTATTTTTGGCAAAGTGACCTTTGTGCAGCGATAACTGCAAGCGTATCACCGAGTTGTGTCAATATTGCTGCAAGGAGAGTTAATTCGTCAATGCCCATTTTGCAGGCAATGGTATTTGCGGCAGCCGTTATGGCGGCAGTAAGTTCACAAGCATTCATTTTTACATCACCGTTATTATAATATTCGGGATAAACGGCAGATGAAATAAAAAAAATTCTGAAAATCGGTGTTATTTTTGAAAAAATATGTTATAATATCATAAAGTACTGTCGGGAGGGGATTTTTGATGAATTTTGATGCATTTTCGGGAGGAATAGAGCCGGGCGGATTGAGAAGTAAAAGTGATATAGGAGTATTGATATGCTATATGCTTCACAATATAGATGCACCGTTTGCCAAAGAGGATATTTTGAATATCATACAGGAAAATGCCATAGCCAACTATTTTGAAACGATTTCTGCAATAGAAGAACTGTTGAAATGCGGAAACATAGAGTATGCAGACGAGAATGAAGAAATGCTTGTGATAACCAAAAACGGAAAGCTGATTTCTTCCCAGCTTTACACGACGCTTTCTGTAACGTTAAGGCAGAAAACAATAGGAGCAATCATGCGTCTTGTCACGCAGAAAAGGCTTGAAAAGGAAAATCCTGTTACGGTAAGCGGAGCAGAGGGCGGAGGATACAATGTCAATTTCAGGATAACCGACGGAATGAGAGATTTAATGTCACTTACACTTTTTGTGCCGACAATAGAGGAAGTAAAAGAAGTCAAAAAGCATTTTTATCAATGTCCCGACAAGATATATTCAACAGTGCTTGCATCTGTCATAGGAGATGACGGAATGATAGAGGAGGCACTGAGGGATTTGAAAAAGTAAAGATTTATGTTTTATTTTCGGTAAAAATATTTTTAAATTCGTCAATAGATGACAATGACACGGAATTGCATTCCGAAAAGACAATACAGTCAATCAATTTTACGTTTACATTAGCCATTTTATGTTTCAGTATGTATATAGTGTTTATATCACATGCAGACGGCATGGGGATATTTTCGGAATTGTCGTATGCAAAAACAATTCCCCATGCATGATGTGTAAGAGAAATTTCCATCACTTTTTTAATATAGCCGTCAGTTTCGGAAAAACTGCCCTCATACACTACGGAAATGTAAATTTTCCTGCCGAATTCGTCAAAAAGTGCAACAGCCACTTTTTTATTTTTGTTGGTGCAGTTGAATATTGTTTCAAATTTATCGGCGGGGTTTTCTGCCGAAAGTTTCGATATAGTATTTTTTGTCTTGTCGGCATGGTATTTTTTACATAAATCACCTGCCATTTTTATGTATATTGCGGTATTACCGCTCAGACCGCACTTTTCAAGTTCTTCTGTCGAAGCGTCAAGAACGTTTATAAGGCTTCCGAAGTGACTTAAAATTTTTTTAGCCATATCATTTGTATCACGTCTTGGAATAGCATAGAAAAGCACCATTTCCAGTATTTCATAATCCTGCATATTCTCAAAGCCCACATTTAAAAATCTTTGTTTTACTCTGTCCCTGTGACCTTCATGGGGATATTTTTTTTCGTCGGGCATACAAATCCTCCTTAACGTGTTTTTCTCATTATATCACATTTGGGTGAAAAAATTCAATATAAAAATTTGCGGTTGAATATCGTTGCGGAATGTGTTATCATAGAAAAGATAAAAAGAAAATGGGGGAGAGTTTCTTGGAAGAAATAAATACAAAAGCCGAACTTGAAAAGCAGACTGAATATACGGATATGCTGAAAGATATTCTTTTTATGAGGTATAATTGCAGTCAGCCGAAAGCTCATGTGAGAACATACGGCTGTCAGCAGAATGTAGCCGACAGTGAAAAAATAAAGGGAATGCTGGAAGAAATGGGCTGTGCGTTGACGGAAAATGCAGAAGAAGCGGATATTATTATATTTAATACGTGTGCAGTCCGTGAACACGCAGAGGACAGGGTTTTTGGAAATGTCGGAGAGTTGAAAGCTCTCAAAAGAAAAAAACCGTCACTTTTAATAGGCTTGTGCGGTTGCATGATGGAGCAACAGCATATTGCAGAGAGAATTTATAAAAGTTTCCCTTATGTAGGGCTTGTATTCGGCACTCACGTGATACATAAATTTCCCGAAATGCTGTATAATGCCGTTACGACAGGCAAAAGGCTTGTTGAAAGGGGCGTTGATGACGGTCAAATTTATGAGGGAATACCTATGCACCGTGACGGCAGTTTCAAAGGCTGGCTGTCCATCATGTATGGTTGTGACAATTTCTGCACATACTGTATAGTGCCTCATGTGAGAGGTCGTGAAAGAAGCCGTCAGCCGAAAATAGTGCTTGATGAAGCAAAAGCTATGATACAATCGGGCTTTAAGGAGATAACCCTTTTGGGACAGAATGTCAATTCCTATGGAAAGGGCTTGGAAGAAAAAACAAGTTTTCCCGAACTTTTGAAAAGCGTCAGTGAAATTGACGGTGATTTCCGGATAAGGTTTATGACCTCCCACCCAAAAGACGCTTCAAAAGAGTTGATAGACGTTATAGCGGAAAGCAATAAAATCTGTAACCACATACATTTGCCGCTTCAGTGCGGAAGTGACAGGATATTGAAACGCATGAACCGCCATTATGACAGAGAAAAATATATGGAAATCGTGAATTATGCAAAGAGTAAAATTCCCGATTTGTCCTTGACAAGTGATGTAATAGTAGGCTTTCCGGGCGAAACTTATGAAGATTTTCAACAGACACTTGATTTGATAAGAGAAGTAGGCTTTACATCTTTGTTTACATTCATATATTCACCGAGAGTTGGCACGCCTGCCGCAAAAATGGAAGACCCGATAAGTTATGAAGAAAAGTCGGAGTGGTTCAGTGAATTGTTGAAAGTGCAGGAAGAGATAGCCGCAAAAAGATGTGCGGAGATGAACGGCAAAATATATAAAGTGCTTGTGGAGGAACAGAAAAAAGACGGCATACTTTGTGCAAGAACGCAGAATAATATAGTTGTGGAAGTTGCAGGCACGCCCGATTTAATAGGTACATTCCAAAATGCACAGGTCACGGAGTCGAGGAACTGGATATTAAGAGGAAAGCTTGTATGAAGAAGATGGAAGTACCTGCGGCAGTAGGGGAAGTTGACTACAAAAAATATGATATATGGGCGGACAGACAGTTTTGTGAACAGTGTCAGATGAATAAACCGTGCCATTTAATGCAGTATATATCTGCGGCATATTTTTGTTTTGTACCGCTGTTGAAACATACAGTTACAAGGTTTCTTGTATGTGAAGAATGCGGTCACGAGAAAGAAATTCCGAAAGCCGATTACATGGAGATAAGACAAAGACAGCATGAACGGCTTGAAAACGGAATGTTTCCCGAAGAAATTATTGAAAGGGACATCGAGTGCAAGAAAACGGAGTGCAGGGAAAAATTGATTTCATTGATATTTGCATTGATATTCATGCCGCTCATGTTGGGAATTGTATTTTCAATAGAGTGGGATTGGAATAACATGATGTCGGATATGCAAATGTTGGGATTTTTCATTTTACTGCTGACGGTATATACATTTTTTCCGCTGATGTATTCGGCATGGGATCACTTTAAATCTAAAAAAGAATTAAAATTATATAAAAGGAGATAATTAAAATGGAAAACAAAAATGTAAATGAAATGGACATTATAGAACTGACGAGGGAACTTGGAAAGAAATTGCAGCAAGAGGATATATATTTAAAATATCAGATTGCAAAGCAGAAAGCAGATGAAGATGAAGAACTGCAAAAAATGATAAATGAATTTGGCTTGAAGCGTGAGGAGATAAGCGAGGCGACTTCAAAGAGTGAAAGTGAGCAGGACCCCGAAAGAATACAGAAACTCAACAGGGAAATGCGTAAAGTCTATGCAAAGATAATGACAAATGAAAGAATGATAAATTACAACGACACAAAAGATGAATTTGATGTTCTTA
>ONIF01000322.1 GCA_900317795.1 uncultured Eubacteriales bacterium
CCTTGCTTCTTTGGCAGAGGACTATAATAAAAACGAATTGGTTAAAAATATCAAAAAAAAGGAAACTTTATATAAAGAAACAACATTGATAAGACAAAGATTAAGAAATGCTTTGTCGGAAGAAGATGCAAAAAAATATACAGATGAAATATCGAATGCCAATCATCGTATCGAATTGTTGGAAATGGAGATCAATCAAAAATCTCTTGAACTTGAAGCACTAAAAATTGAACGTGAATCAACAGAAAAAGAACTTGCGGAAGTAAAAGAAAAAATCCGTGGAATGATACAGGATAAGCACGTTCTTGAATTGACAGGAAGTATTTCCGCTGTTATGAATGAACTCATTTCAGCAAGTATGAAATCCATTCGTAATCAGCTTGGTGAAAGAATCGTTCGGAATTTAAAGGAAATATACCGTAAGGATAATCTGATTTCTGCTGTTAAAGTATCGGAAGATTTTCGATTTGACCTGTATCAGAATCAGCATTTTTCATTTGATGACTTGAAGACACTTTTCTCCAATATCGGAAAAAAAGAATTCTGTAAATTATTTGGAGATGAAAGTGTAAAAATGATTCTTTCTTATTTATGCAAAGAGAATATTGACGATCTGGAAAGTGCCTTGAATGAATATAATGGCAATAAAGAGTTGGAACTGTTAAAGAAAATAGACCTGAATATGCTTTCCAAAGGAGAAAGGCAGATATTTATTCTTTCTTTGTATTGGGCTATCGTTCAGGTTTCGGAAAAACAGATACCATTTGTTATTGACACACCTTATGCCAGAATTGATACTAATCATCGTGGAGAAATTTCAGCTAAGTTTTTCCCAAATATCAGCAAACAGGTGATTATCCTTTCTACTGATGAAGAAATAACAAAAGAGGATTATGATATTATCAGACCTTATATTTCGAGAGAATATCTTCTTGAAAATAATAAAGGAGATAATAGAACGATCATTACCGACGGATATTTTTTTAAGGAAGATGAAATATGATATTCAGACTGAAAACATCAAAAAAAACACAGGAAATTTTTGAAGAATTGGAAAGGCGTACAAATTTTAAACCATATACGCTTGTAAAACACGCTATTGCATGGTCGGTTGCCGAAAGAACTTCCGTGGCAGATTACAAATCGGATTCAAACGGTCTGGATCTGAATCGTCAGACGATTACAGGTGATAATGAGGAATATTTCAAAGCAATGTTTGAACTTATCGAGGGCAGATATCTGGAAGAAGATGAATTTTTCCCGAAGTATGTAAAAGCACATATAGACAGGGGAAGCAAATTACTTCTTGATATGTATAATCATGCAGGCAGTGTTGATAAATATATTTTACAGGTACTCGGAGTGGGTGATACAGTATGATTTATCTTGATAATGCAGCGACTGCACCTTTGGATGAAGAAGTGCTTGATGCCATGCTGCCGTATCTGAGAGAAGAATACGGCAATCCTTCAAGTAAATATTATTATCTGGCAAGCCATGCCCAAACAGCAGTTGAAGAGGCAAGGTATCAAGTTGCAACGCTGATAGGTGCAGAAAGTGAAGAAATCATTTTTACTGCAGGGGCAACCGAAAGTACCAATTGTATCATCAAGGGTGTACTTGACTATTCAAAATATTATGGTGACGGAAGAAATCATGTCATTACCTCTAATGCCGAACACAAGGCTACTTTGAATGTATGTCGGTTTCTGAACGGTGAGATATATTCCAATAAAGATGCAACAGTTTCACTGTTTTCTTCAAATAAAAAAATTGACAGAGGGTTCAGTGCATCGTTTGTTGCTGTCAACAAAAACGGTGTCGTTATTTCTGATGTGTTTGAATCGGCAATAACCGATAAAACGGTGCTTTCCTCATTCATTTATGTAAATAACGAAATAGGTGCGGTCAATGATATTGATACTCTTTCAAAAACTGCACATCGGCATAATGTTTTATTTCATGCAGATGTGACTCAGGCTATCGGAAAAATACCGATAAATGTCAATGATATGGGGATTGATTTTCTTTCGGCATCTGCACATAAAATATACGGTCCGAAAGGAATAGGCTGTGCCTATATAAAAGCTGACAAATACGGATTGCCGCCTATCACTTCACTGATACACGGCGGTGAACAGGAAAACGGTGTTCGTGCGGGTACTCTTGCTGTGCATAATATTGTCGGATTTGGCAAGGCAGCGGAAATCGCTGTTCGTGATATGAAAAAAAATTCCGATTTGATAAATACATTGGATGAATACTTTGTAAAAAAGATAAACGAAACTGATGATATGAAAATTGTAATTCCGACAGAAAACAGAGTCAAAGGGATTATCAGTATTCTTGTTGAAAGAACGAACTTCAATAATGAAAGATTCATCAAGAAAATCAGTGATAAATTTGCTGTATCTACAGGTTCAGCCTGCAGTCTTGGTGAACCCTCTCATGTGATTGCCGCAATAGGTCTCGGTAAAGATGTCAGAAGGATTCTGAGAGTTTCTCTTAATAAATATTCTAAAAAAGAAGATATTGATGCTTTTATGGCATCTTTAAATAAATAGTACAGGGGTTTTGTTATGGCTTCAATGGTTGATCTGAAGCCCTCTGAATATGAGGGCGAAAAAGTCGTATGGCAAAGTATCAAAGATAATTTGCCGAATGATATTATATGTTATTATAACAGAGAGGTCAAAGGCAGAGAATTTGATTTTTGTCTTTTGATTAAAGATATAGGTTTTT
>ONIF01000007.1:0-20047 GCA_900317795.1 uncultured Eubacteriales bacterium
ACCGCTTTTGATAAGGTCAATAAAACCGTCCTTCGAAAATACAAAGTACACTACAAGAAATATTGTAACACCCATTATTATTATATTGAATATCATTCCCAAAGATATGCCGAAAAACTTTCGGTCAGGCTTCCCCTTCATAAAAAAACACCCCGTATCAATTAGCAATGTGCAATGTGCAGTTTACAATAAAAAAGCATATAACTAACCATTATGATTATCTTATCACAATTTCCGTTTCTGGTCAATGATAATTCAAAAAAATGTTCATACCGCAGCAGTTATATATACTATTTGTAATTTATACTTAAAGTATTTAAAAACAAATTGAGAGAAAATCATTTTTATGTTATGATATTTTCAAATAATAAAGAAAGGCTGATACTTATGCAGGACTACAATAGTAAAAATCCAACAATCCGCATAATGCCGTAGAAATTCCCCTCCCGAAAGAACGTACATCGGTTTTTGGCATACTGCTTTTGGTGTGCGTGCTTATAGGAATCGTGATATTTATGATGGCGGCTGTAAAAAATCAAGATATACTCCAAAAATACGGTCCAAATGTGTTAATCGGCATTGCCACACTCATGTTATACGGACCTGTTATGGCAATTATTCACCCTTTCGTTGAAACAAACAGGCTTAGGAGAGTTTGTACCCAACGTGTAGGCGGAACACTTGTCGGTCATGCTTCCAAATATGTCAGAGATTACGACAGCGAAAACAACAGGGATAACAGTTATTACAAATATGCCCCGAAATATGAGATATACATAAACGGACACTTTGAAATACGTACCCTTAACGACTTTACAAGAAGCAGAAAAGACCCCCGAACACTTGCCCTGCTTGCCAATCCCAACGGCTATGAAATAATGCCTGCAACCCGTAAAATGAGTTATTCAGCCAGGCAAAGCGTGAAAGCAGGCATTATCATGCTGATAATATACGCAATAGTCGCCGCATTCATATTTTTATTTGTTTTCAATCGGTTTCTTTAAAATCAAAAAGGAGAGCTGAGTTTTTATATGCTCAACTCTCCTCTTTTTAATTCAATCTCTTGTGCCGGTACATTGAAAAATTTCAACTTGGTTCTTCGACCGCTGACCCCTCCGTCATTTCATCACTGACGTGATGAAATGCCACCTCCCCTTTCAGGGGAGGCGAGCCGAGTTTTTGGCTTACAATCAGTTTTTTATGAATTTAAATTAGTGAAATGTAAAAAAAGTACCAATAAATTTGTTGCTGCCACTCTTGCCTCCCCTGAAAGGGGAGGTGCCAAAAATTGACAATTTTAATTGTCAATTTTTGGCGGAGGGGTCGGGACAGCCAATTAACTTGGTTTTGCATTTTTACCGGCACAACGAGTTAATTCAATACAACTTCTTTCAGAACTTGACCTATCGGGTCACGGATAATGACATTGGCATCTGTATCAAACGGGGTTTCGGACTTGTTGATGAGGACAATTTGACTTCCCTGAAAATATTTGATAAAGCTTGCTGCGGGATAGACATTCAAAGACGTTCCGCCTATAATAAGCACATCAGCCCTTGCGATTGCTCGAACAGCTTTCTTTGTCGTATCATCGTCAAGCCCCTCACCGTAAAGAACTACATCGGGCTTTATCACGCCTCCGCAAGTGCATTTCGGTACATCCGTGCTTTCCGTTATCGCTTCAAGACCGTAAAATTTTCTGCACTTCATGCAGTAGTTTCTTAATACAGAGCCGTGCAGTTCATATACAATTTTACTGCCTGCCATTTGGTGCAAACCGTCTATATTCTGAGTAACAACCGCTTTAAGTTTACCCATTTCCTCAAGCTTGGCAAGGGCAATATGTGCATAGTTGGGCTTGGCGGTTGTGCATATCATCTTGTCACGGTAAAATTTGTAAAACTCCTCTGTTTTACGCATGAAAAAAGAATGACTTAAAATCGTTTCGGGCGGATAGTCATATTTTTGATTATACAAGCCGTCAACACTTCTGAAATCGGGTATTCCGCTCTCTGTGGAAACGCCCGCACCGCCAAAAAAAACTATATTATTACTGTCATCTATCAATTTTTTAAGCTCGTCATACATGGAAAAAAGCCCCTTTCATAGTCTTCATTTTTCACTTAAAATTTCTTTAAAGCGGACACGGCATTTTACCATGTCCGCAATATTTCTTATCAATCTTACTCTGCACTTGATTCAACAGTACTTTCAATTTCAGACGGCTGTGCGTCAGTCTGTGATACCGTGCTTGCTTCTTCCACTTCTTCCGTCGGGTCGGGGATAGTATTGATATAATCATCATCAAATTCAATAGTGACAGTTTTTTCAACTTCCGAATATGCGTCATTGTAAGCCGTTCTTCTGAGAACGGAATCAACAGACGATTTCCATGCAGGCATACTGTCGCCTACATAGTACATGATGTGATAGCCGTATGTTGTTTTTACGATACCTGTATCGCCCTTTTTTCTTTCGGGGGCAAATACCCAGTCATTGAATTCCGTCACCATCTGTCCTTGATAAACGTCTTTGTAAAGACCGCCGTTTGCAGCCGAACCCGAATCCGAATCCGCATTGTAAATGGTAGCAAGCTTTCCGAAGCTTTCTTCGTCAGCCTCGCCCTTTTGCCATTCTTCATAGACTTCATCAGCCTTTTTCTTTGCATTTGCGTCAGAACCGTATGTATCGGCTGTAAAAAGAATATGTCTTACATTTTTGTTGATACTCTCATCACGATACGGTGTTTTTAATATCATCACCACGTTATAGGAACTCGTGCCTTCAAATACATAAGTATCATTTGCATTTCTGCCGCTGTCAAAAAGCCATTTGCCTGCCTCTGTCGTTGCCTCATAGGCATACTTTGTAACCTTGGCGGACTCTATCTGACTTTCTATTGCAGTTTTATATTCCTCCTCTGTATGCGACTCCTCAGAGGACAAATTGACATAATCACGATTTTTATTGAGATAATCTCTGATATACTCTGTAAATTCTTCTTCGGTTTTGCTTTTTGCAAGTTCATTTGCGGCATTTTTGGCAACTTCCTTTTGCTGTTCGTCAACCGTCACAGACGAATCCGAAGAGTCAACCGTGCCGTAACCGAAAGTAAATGTCAAAAAGTCAACATACTGATAGGACTCTTTATTCTCCTCATAGGACTTTTCATATTCCTCATCTGTATATTCAAAGCTGTTATATACTTTCTGATAATATTTTTGTGCAAGGGTGGTTTGTTCCAGATTTTCCCTGACATCTTTTTCCGTAAGCCCCGCACCGAAAGTTGTTGATATATAATCGTCAAATCCCAATCCCGCATTATCAGCGGCTGCCCTCATATTTTCTATATTTGTTTCTATATTTTTCTTGTCGTTGTCGTCAAGCGAAAGTCCGTCTTTTTTTGCAGCCTCGCACAATACAAGCAGCTGCTTTACATTTGATTTTGCCGTGTCAATAAACTGGTCATACCATGTAATTCCGTTGTCCTCGTCATAGTACTGCACTTTGGAACTTTTTGACGTATCAAATCCGTAGTGTGATGCATAATAGCTTGTAAAATCATTGTAGGTACTCCTAAAAATACGGTTCACCATCGCAAGACTTACAGCAAAGTTTTCCGACTTGACGGCAATGTTGTCACCGAATTTGCTTGTGACCTCACCATTGACTGTCGAAGTCTGTGAAGAAGTATTGTCGGAAGAATTGCTTGTTTCGGTCTTTGAGAAAATACCGTTGCAGCCCGTCAATGCAGCCGACATTGCCAATGAACAGGCAACGACTGCCGAGCATATTTTCAAATTGAATTTTGCCATAAAAATTTTTCTCCTTTCGGCATATAAAAAAATTCTTTTCCGTTAAAAAAATACTGCCAATATATATAATAACAAAAACTTTTCAATTTCACAACACTTAATTATAAAAAAACTTGACTTTTTATAAAGTCTGTGCAAAAATGATAGTATATATTTTTAACAAACGAGGAAATTTTATGAACAAAATCACATCACTGAGAATACTTCCCTGCGGATATGAAGAATTTAAGATGTCGGAACTGTACGTAAATTCAGACTTCAAGACAGAAATTCTGCCCATCAATGTAATTCTCATGGAGCATAGAAAATTGGGACATATTCTCATCAACACGGGCTGCACAAAAGAAATGAAAAAAAATGACATCTCCTATTCAAAATATATTGTAAGGCGTAAAGTAAGCTTCAAAAAAGAGGATACCGTAATTGCACAGCTCGAAAAGGAAAAAATGGACCCTATATGCATCAAAAAAGTTCTTTTAACTCATGCCAATGCGGAATGCTGCGGAGCGTTGCCGCTGCTGCCGAAGTATGAACTTTTGGCAACAGCACAGCTTTTGTGCGTTATCAAGTTCGATAACGACTCGGATAATATCATAAAAAGCACCTTTCCGAAAGAAAATATCCCCATGAAAGCATTTAACGTTTTCAAAGGCGAAACACCTCTTAAAAGCTGTTTCAAATATGTATATGACGCTCTGGGGGACGGCTCTGTACTTGCCGTTGATATAAGGGGAGCTGCCAATGCCATGACGGGCTATTTTATTCCCGAAGAAAAAATATTTTTTGCAGCCGATGCTGCCATTGATGAAAGAGTTCTTGACAGTGACCTTTTCCCGTCGGAAAAACTTCTTTCCATGCAGTACGATGCAGACGACTATATATCCGTTATTGCCACTCTGAGAAGGCTGCACCGTGAAAACCCCGATATAAAATTTATATTCTCGCACTCAAAATAAAAAATCAGTCCGAACAGCTTTCTGCTCGGACTGATATATTTTTTGTCAGCTGATAAGCCTCAATGAACCGATAAACGGTATATCTTTGGCTTTGCCCTGTTTGATATTATTCAAAGAAAGGTATATGACAAATATAGGTATTGCATAGCATATTGCAAAGAAGATGATGGAAGCTATCCAACCGCCAAATGTAAGGTATCTGAACACTTCCGCACCGTTGTTATAAACAGATGCGGTACAGGCATTGCATATTACAAAGCCCATTATAAGACAATACAAAATCGTGCAGGGAATCATCAATATGAGGGTAAGAAGTCCCTGATTGCCGTAAAATCTCGCATAACGTGAGTAGTCTTTCATGGTAAAGGGCAGCCAAAATGTCACTCCGAAAGACGCTATTTTTGCATTTTTCTGATTTTTGGCAATATCCTCTTTGTCAAATTCTATTGTATGGTCTTTTGTGTTCATAATCATGTTGAGAAAACCTTTTATATCTTTGGGCTTTTCGGCAGGCACTTCTTCAACAGGTGCTTTCTTCTCGGTCTTTTCAAACACAAAATTCTTTGACACTTCATAAGGATTTTCTTTGGGTTCTTCGGGTTCGGGGAGCTGTTCTTCAGCTTCTTCGACTTCTTCGGCTTCTTCGGGCTGCTGTTCGGGAGTTTCGGCAGGCTGTTCTTCTGCCGATACATTTTCTTCAACCTGCGGCTGTTCCTCCGTCAGTGCATTTTCTTCAACAGTCGGCTGTTCTTCATATACAGGCTGCTGTTCTTCTTCATAAACAGGCTGCTGCGGTTCTTCATACACGGGCTGTTTTTGAACAGAAACAGGCTGCTGATACTGCGGCTGCTGAACGGGCTGCTGATAGTTATTATAATCATCTTGATACGGCTGCTGAACGGGCTGCTGATAATTATTGTAATCATTTTGATACTGCGGCTGCTGAACAGGCTGCTGATAATTATTGTAATCATTCTGATACTGCGGCTGAACAGGCTGCTGATAGTTATTGTAATTGTTCTGATACTGCGGCTGAACAGGCTGCTGATAGTTATTGTAATCATTCTGATACTGCGGCTGCTGATAGTTATTATAATCATTCTGATATGGCGGCTGCTGATAGTTGTTGTAATTGTTCTGGTACTGCGGCTGCTGATAGTCGTTATAACCATTCTGATATGGCGGCTGCTGATAATCATTATAATCTTCCTGATAGGGCTGTCCATACGGTTGGTCATAAAATTCGTCATTTCCACAGTTATCACAGTATTCCGCATTATCATCAACGGCTGATTTACATACAGGGCAAATTTTCATTATATATTCTCCTCCTTAAAAATAACTTTTTATAAAAAAACAAAGGCAATTCCATTTACTGACATAATTATATTATATTTTTCAGTATATTGTCAATATCAAAACCACGAATAAGTATTTTTTTATTTTTACAAATCTCATATTTACGGAAAATACAGATACATTCAAATTTGCTCATCACATCATACAAGCGGAACTATATTTCTGTAATCGTTCATGCTGTAAAAATGCTGATAATACAGCCTGTCTGTATGTAAAGTTACATCAAAACCGCTTTCATTCATTTTTTCAACTATCTTTTTCAGCTTTTTAACAGAGCCTTCATCAAAGCCGTTTGTATTGAAATACGCAAGTGTAACGTGAGGTGTCAGAAACGGATACGGGCATACTTTGACTTTATTGATAAGCTCATAAAGTGCCTGCAATTTATTCCATTCTTCCTCGTCGCAAGGCACAAGTGCCATGACAAGACCCTTTGACACCAGATTTATCACAACATTTGTTTTCATCTTTATCGTAAAGTCCTTTACGGGACTGTCTTTCAGCACTTCCAACAGCTTTACTTCATTCATAAAAACATCTGCCGATACTTCTCCGATATTGTCCGACGCACTCAAATCATGCAAAGTCATGTGAAGTGTACTTTTATTTATCTTCTCGCTGAAACATTCGGGGGCTTTTTCATAAAGTTCATCTATCAGTTCCCCAAACTTTTCTTTCACCTTGTGCTTGAGTCCAAATACAACGGTATCTCCGTAAAATCTCCTGAAAGTACCGTCTGCACAGCATTTTGCACCCAGCTCCGCATGGGGGTGAAAATAACATTCTCCCATATCCAATTCGGGCTTCTCAAATTTACTTACTCTCTCCAAAAAGTCATGATAGCTTTCCATTTCATCAACACCTCTTTCTTAGAGTGGAGTGTGAAGAGTGGAGAGTGGAGCTGTCCCCATCTTCCACTTTCAACTTTCCACTTTCAATTTTCAATTTATTCTTTTATCTGCTCCATTTGATATACTTCAAATATGTCGCCCTCTTTTATATCGGCAAAACGTTCAAGAGTAATACCGCATTCAAAACCTTGTGCAACTTCTTTCACGGAGTCTTTGAACCTCTGCAAAGACGCTATTTTATCATCTGCAATGACTATGCCGTCACGTACAACTCTCACACTTGCTCCACGAACAACTTTTCCCGAAAGCACGTATGAACCCGATACAAGTCCCACATTTGTAATTTTGTATGTCTGACGCACTTCCACTTTACCGAGAATAATCTCTTTAAATTTCGGTGCAAGCATACCTTTCATGGCTGACTGTATCTCCTCTATGCAGTCATAGATAATTCTGTACAAACGAATATCCACACCGTCATTCTTTGCATTTTCCTCCGCAACGCTGTCGGGGCGTACATTGAAGCCTACGATAATCGCATTTGATGCCGATGCAAGCATGACATCGGATTCTCTGATTGCACCGACACCGCTGTGAATGACATTTACTCTTATTTCCTCATTCGACAGCTTTTCAAGCGACTGCCTTACCGCCTCAACAGAACCCTGCACATCTGCCTTGACGATAATTTTCAGTTCTTTCATATCGTCAAGTTTCATCTGGTCAAACAGATTGTCAAGAGTAACTTTTGTACGGGCATTGAATTTTTCTTCTTTCTGAGCGGTCTTTCTCTGGTCAACAAGCTCTCTTGCAAGACGTTCATCAGATACCGCATTGAATACATCTCCGCCTGTCGGCACATCATCAAGACCTGTAATCTCAACAGGTACAGACGGTCCCGCACTCTGCACTTTATTGCCGTTATCGTCTGTCATAGCCCTTACACGACCTACTGTTGTACCTGCAACGATTATATCACCGACTTTAAGCGTGCCGTTCTGCACAAGCACCGTTGCAACAGGTCCTCTGCCCTTGTCAAGCCTTGCTTCAATAACAGTACCCTTTGCAGCCCTGTCGGGATTTGCTTTCAGTTCTTTCATGTCCGCAACAAGCAATACCATTTCAAGAAGTTCATCTATACCCTGTTTTGTATGTGCGGAAACAGGTATAACAGGCGTATCTCCACCGAAATCCTCAGGCACGATTTCATGTTCCATAAGCTGTGTCATCACTCTCATGACATCTGCACCGGGCTTGTCAATTTTATTTGCCGCAACTATGATAGATACACCTGCGGCTTTTGCATGGTTGATCGCTTCAATCGTCTGGGGCATGATACCATCATCTGCGGCAACAACAAGAATTGCAATATCCGTTACCTGTGCACCCCTTGCACGCATGGTTGTAAATGCCTCATGTCCGGGAGTATCAAGGAAAGTAATCTCCCTGTCATTGATGTTGACACGATATGCACCGATATGCTGAGTAATTCCGCCTGCCTCGGTAGAAGTGACATGTGCATGACGGATTGCGTCAAGCAGGGAAGTTTTACCGTGGTCAACGTGTCCCATGACTACCACAACAGGCGACCTTGTAATGAGATTTGTATCATCATCATCACTGTCGTCAATAATCTTTTCTTCTATGGTTTCCACATTTTCCTTTTCAATTCTCGCATGGAATTCAAGTGCCACAAGTGACGCTGTATCAAAGTCTATCACTTCATTGACGCTTGCCATAACACCAAATCCCATCAGCTTTCCGATAACTTCGCCTGCCCTTGCTTTCAGTCGGAGTGCAAGCTCGCCTACCGTAATTTCATCGGGGATAAGTACTGTAATAGGCTTGGTTTTTCTGTCCTTTTCAATACGTCTTAATCTTTCCTGTTCGGTTTCTTTTCTTGAATTTTTCGGCTTGCCCTTCTGCTGAGAACGCTGGTTGATTTTCTGCTTGTTCTGAACATTGTTTACATTGTGCATTTTCTCGCTTGCAAGGCGGTCATATTTTTCATTGTATCTCTCTATGTCAACATTTGACTGCCTTGTGTCAACCACACGGTTTCTTCTCTCAAAGCTTACAGTTGTTTCATTCACGCTGTCGCTTTCTACGGATTTCTGAACAGGCTGTACTGTCTGTACAGGCTTTTTATCCTGAATTTTAGGCTTTTTATCAGCTTTCTGTTCGGATTTTTTATCCTGTTTTGCAAACTTCTCTTTTTTATCCTGCTTTTCGGATTTATCTTTTTTATCAAATCTTTTCTCAAATTTTTCTTTTCTGTCGGACTTATCTTTTCTGTCCGACTTTTCAAACTTGTCCTTTTTATCCTGCTTTTCGGTCTTGTCTTTTTTATCGTTTTTTTCAGCCTTTTCCTGCTTGGGTGCAGACGCTTTCTGCTTTGACGCAAAATACTTGTCAAAACTGCTTACGCTTTTTTCAGATGTCACTTTCTCGAAAATATAATTCAATTCCTCATCTGTCAGCAATGTACTCGGCTTTTTGACGGTTTTAAAACGCTCTTTTATCATTTCGGCAATATCCTTTGCCTGCATATTGAGGTCTTTCGCCAAATCTTCCAATTTATATTTTATCATACACACATTCCTCCATTCTTCTCGTCATGCAAAAAGTTCTTCAAGCCTTTTTGCAAATCCCTCATCATTCACGGATATAATTCCAACAGACTTTCCTATGGCATTTCCGATTTTTTCCATAGGTATTTCTGAAAACACGGTTTTTATATTTCCCTTTTCGGAAATTTTTTCAACAGACTTTCTCGTTCTCTCCGAAACGTCGCAGGCAAGTATGAGCAGTTTTGATTTTTTCTTGTTCACGGACTCCTCTGCAGCGTCAAAACCAAGCGACAGCTTTCCCGCACGTCTTGCAATACCGAGAAAATTCAATATTTTATCCATTTTCCTCTAACTCCCTTTCAAGCTGTTCATAAACTTCATCGGGAATTTTACACGAAAACGCTCTTTCCAATCTCCTTGCCTTTCTTGCGGCTTTCAGGCACTCGACATTTCTGCATACATAAGCACCTCTGCCCGATTTTTTTCCTTTGAGGTCAATGGAGATTTCGCCTTTTTCTATGATTTCACCGTTTTCATCGGTTTTATCGGGGGCTTTTACCACTCTTACAAGCTGTTTTTTCTCTTTCATCTCATTACAGCCCGTGCATTTTCTCATAGGTATCTTTTTTTGATGCATATACGCCCTCTCATTCTTCGGCAGATTCTTCAACAGGTTCTTCGGCTTTTTCTTCTGCCTTGTCCTCTCCATAGAATCCGCTCTGCGGATTGATGTCTATTTTCCAGCCTGTCAGTTTTGCGGCAAGACGCACATTCTGACCGCTCTTGCCTATTGCAAGAGAAAGCTGACTGTCGGGGACAACTGCCGTACTTGTTTTTTCTCCCTCATTTACTTTTACACTGATAACTTCGGCAGGTGAGAGTGCTGCCGAAATAAACTTCACGGGGTCATCACTGTATTCCACTATATCTATCTTTTCACCATTGAGGGCTTCAACGATAGTACTTACTCTCTGACCTTTCGGACCTATGCACGCACCCACCGCATCTACATTTTCATCTTTGCTGTAAACCGCTATTTTTGTTCTCGAGCCTGCTTCTCTCGATATATATTTTATTTCGATAGTGCCGTCAAATATCTCGGGAACTTCCGTTTCAAACAGCTTTTTCACAAATCCGGGGTGTGTTCTTGAAATGATGGCATGAGGTTCTTTTCCCTCGTTCTTGATATCCACAACATATACTTTTATTCTGTCATTCTCATTGATGACTTCACCGGGCACTTGTTCTTTTTTAGGGAGAATTGCAGCAGACTTTCCAAGTCTTACGGTTATATCTCCCACCTGCCCTTCTTCATTTCTCTCTATATGCTCAACATTCACTGTCACTATATCCTGCAATTTACTCTGATATTCCGCAAGAGCCTGTCCTTTTTCGCTGTCACGGATACCCTGACGAATGATATTTTTAGCTTTCTGTGCGGCAATTCTGCCAAACTCCTTTGTATCGAGCCTTATGCCTATCTTATCCCCCACTCTTGCCAATGCATTTATCTTTCTTGCCTCGTCAAGATGTATCTCATTTTTCGGGTTTTCAACTTCCTCAACTACCTCTTTATTCAAGAAAACTTCAAAAACTCCCGTTTCAGCGTCCATATTGATAAGTATATCATCATCACTGCTGTTATATGTCTTTTTGCAGGCAAGCCTTATGGCTCTTTTTATCTGTGTTATCATGTATTCCGCAGATATGCCTTTTTCTTTTTCTATGAGTGCGAGCACCTCATACAATTCGGGATTTGTATTTGTCTGAACAGACTTTTCATTTTTGCTTTTCATTTTCCTAACTCCTCCGTTACAGGTTGAAATCATCTAATTTAATATATACCGTATCTTTTTTATTTATTACATACTGCTCACCGTCTTGGGCAATTACAGTAAATGTATCCTTGTCATGTGCCGTAAGCGTTCCTTTGAACTCACGAATATTTTTTTCATTCGGCTTATGCAGTTTCACCATGACGGGTGCTCCCAGAAAACTTTCAAAATGCTCGTATTTAACAAGCTCTCTTTCAATTCCCGGTGATGACACTTCAAGACAGTAATTCTGTTCTATGGGGTCAAGGTCATCAAGAGGTTTGTCAACAGCCCTTGTCACATTTTCACAATCCTCTATGGTAACTCCGCTGTCCTTGTCAATGAATATCCTCAGATACCACCCCGCACCCTCTTTTACAAATCTCACGTCCCATAATATCAGTCCCATTTCTTCCACAATGGGCTTGACAAGTTCCGTTACCGCTTCAACGGTATTTGTTTTTTTTCTCTCTCCCATAAAAATCTCCGTTTCTGAAAAAATTCGTCATATTAACGATAAAAGAGCGGGTCGCCCCACTCTTTCGTCAACTAACACAATAAACTACCATACATATTCTATCACTTTATTTCCCAATATGCAAGAGATTTTTTGAATTTTTTTACTCTGTTTCCAATATTTTATATGTCTTTTCAATATCCAGCTTATCAATTCTGCTCAATTTTTTATTCATCTGCCTTGTACGCACTCCCACAAGCTTTTCAAGGCTGTCATCAGCCTTTCTCAAACGCTCCTGCGTTTCCGTGAGAGCCTTTTCAAACGTTTCAAACTCCGTTTTGACCGCCCCGAGAACCTCCCAGACTTCACTGCTTCTTTTCTGTATGGCAAGCGTCTGAAAGCCCATTTTCAGCGAATTCAGCATAGCCGCCATTGTAGAAGGTCCTGCCACGTTTATTTTATATGTACGCTGTAATTCTTCCACAAGTCCCTTTGTATTGACTATCTCCGCATACAGTCCCTCAAACGGCAGAAACATTATCGCAAACTGCGTTGTATAGGGCGGTGAAATATACTTTTCGCTTATGTCCTTTGCACACTTCTTTACAGCGTCAATCAGTTCTTTTTTAGCCTCTGCAACAGAGTTTTTATCGCCTGTTTCATAAGCCTCCTGCAAATAAGCGAACTTATCCCCGTTGAATTTGGAATCTATCGGCAGATAGACATACTTTCCCTCATCAGCACCGGGCAGTTTTACGGCAAATTCAACCCTGTTTGAACTTTTCGGCACGGTTGCAATATTTTCTTCATACTGTTCGGGTGTAAGAATTTCCTTTAAAATTGCACCAAGCTGTATTTCTCCGAGAATGCCCCTTGTCTTGACGTTGGAAAGCACTTTTTTCAAGTCGCCTACGCCCTGTGCAACAGTCTGCATTTCACCCAAACCTTTATAAACCTGTTCAAGCCTTTCACTGACAAGCTTGAAAGACTCATTCATTTTATTTTCAAGGGTTGTTTGCAATTTCTCGTCAACAGTCCCTCTTATCTGTTCCAACTGCTTATTATTATCTTCACGGATATTTTTCAACTGACTTTCAACAGATGTACGCACGTTTTCCAATTTATTTTCCGTATTCTTTTCAAGGCTTTCAAACCGCTTTTCAAGCTGTGTGAGATTTCGGAAAATTGTTATATTCATGCTGTCAAGATTGTTTTGCAACTTTTCATCAACGGTTCTGCGGACTTTTTCAAGCTGACTTGTATTGTCATTTCTCACACCGTCAAGCTGTTTTTCCATTGTCGCACGGATATTTTCAAGCTTTGTTTCGGTATTCTTTTCAAGCGTTGCAAAACGATTTTCAAGCTGTGAAAGATTTCCCGAAATAGTGCCGTTCATGCTTTCCAGATTTGTCCGCAATTTTTCATCAACCGTGTTACGAACTTTTTCAAGCTGGCTTGTATTGTCATTTCTCACACCGTCAAGCTGTTTTTCCATCGTCGCACGGATATTTTCAAGCTTTGTTTCGGTATTCTTTTCAAGCGTCGCAAAACGGCTTTCCAACTGCTGTAATTGATTTGTGATATTTCTGCTCATAGCTTTCAGTTCTTCACGCTGTGAAGTGCCTATTATATCAAGCTGTTCACGCTGGCTTTTTGACATCTTGATTTGTTCATCACTTGCCTGTTTCTGATTTTCCGTGACCTGCCGACTTAAAAAAGACATATTCTCTTTAATACTTGCCGAAACCTCCTGCCTTAATGCCGACTGAGAATCCCTGTTGTCTTTTTGAATTACATCAAGCTGTGATTTCACCCCGTCAAGTGACGGAAAAGAAACTTGATTTTCCTTTCCTGTTCTGAGTATGAGAACAACAAGCAGTATAATAATGATTATCCCTATGATAAGCAATACAATGTCCATCATTCCTCACTCCTCATTCCTCATTTTTATATGCAGTAGTCACCGCCCTGTGCATAAGGGCTTTTATCAATAATATCCTGCAAAGTGATGTTATCAAGATAATTTGTCATCACTTCATAAAGCCCCTGCCACACGGAAAGAGTGATACATTCATTGGCACGCACGCACTCATTAGGTACATTGTCAAGACATGATACAGGTGCCAAACTGCCCTCTGTAATTCTGAGAATTTCGCCTACCGTGTATTCATTCGGCTTTTTTGAAAGCATATATCCGCCCTGATAACCTCTGTTTGTTTTGAGCAAGCCCGACTTGCTTAAAAGCGGTACTATCTGTTCAAGATACTTCTTTGATATATTCTGTCTTTCGGCTATTTCTTTCAGCGAAACATACCCGTTACCGCCATTCATTGCAAGGTACAAAAGCATTCTTAAAGAATACCTGCCCTTTGTCGAAATTTTCATAAAAATCCCCTTTCTTTATAGAGTGGAGTGTTGGGAGTGGAGAGTGGAGCAGTCAAGCTGTTTCGACAAATTCGCTTGATTGGCAAAAACTCCACTCTCAACTCTCCACACTTCACTCTCATCTTTATAGAGTGGGGTGTTGGGAGTGGAGAGTGGAGCAGTCAAGCTGTTTCAAAAAATTCGCTTGATTGGCAAAAACTCCACTCTCAACTCTCCACTCTCCACACTCCATTTACTTTCCCGTAAAGCTTTCTTTGCACTGTTCGTGAGTGAGAAGCCTGTTTGTGAGAACAGAGGATATGAGTGCAAGCGACTTTTCCTCTGCCATGTCCGCCAGCTCAAAGAAATTTTCTTTATGCGTTCTGCCGTCTGCATTTGAATGCCATTCGGTATGGGACATATTGGCATAGTCAAATGACAAGTCGGGGTATGAAGTTCTGATAATAGGCGAAAGTACGGGACTTATGCCTAAAATCCTTTCCCCAAGCATGACGGCATGTTTTTTGAAAGCCCCCTTGTCATTCAGCAAAACTAAACTATAATGCCAATCTTTCTGCACTTGAATGAGTTCGTTGATGCCTATATCTTCACCGAAATAGGCAAGTATCAGCCCATGCCACATCTCCGCTATCATCTTATTTACATTTTCTTTCAAAGGCGACGCTGTTTGAAGTCTGAAAGATGATATTTTCTGTTTTCTTTCATATCTGAGAAAAAGGCTGTCAAGATTTGCCTCTATCTCATTGTGGCACACGGAATTTAATTTTTCGGGGTGCTGTTCTTCCATTATGTCGGCAAAATGCAGGATAAACGGGTGTGCAGTCGAATCAAATGCATAATGCGTGATAAATCCGAGAGTGTAACTCATGGCTATGTCACTGAAATAGTTCCTTGAAAATCTTATGAAATAGTTTATGATTTTCTCCGCACTCATGTTATGGAGTTCCGTACCGTATTTTTTAAGACTTCTGCCTTTTTGACAGGGCATAACCCTGTGAAGAAAGAATATGTCAGCCCCGCACGCTCCCCATAAAAATGCGGTATGGTCTATATCAAGCTGTGGCTGATACTCCAAAAGTGCATAATACACCCTCTCTGCAAGCAAATAATGCGATACTACCGCAGGCATTTTTTCACCATCTCCTTTTTCAGTCCAAAACAGTAAGCTTTGCAATTTTTCCCATAAGCTTTTTCGTACCCACTTTGTCAAATGCGATTTCAAGCATACTGTCAGATGCCATAGGCTTCACGTTTATTATGACACCCTCACCAAACACGTTATGCACAACTTTCATTCCTGCCGTGTAATTTACCATAACAGGCTTAGTCGGAACAGATGAAGTGATAACTTTACTGCTTGCAATATCCGCACGGCGTACCGCTTTCGGCTGGGGTATGTCGGGATTGGGGTTTTTTACAATTTCCTTTTGCTTTTTCTCAACGATATTTTCGGGCAGTTCCGAAAGAAATCTTGACGGTCTGTTTCTGGTGGAGTGACCGAAAAGCATACGGCTGTCCGAATTTATCAAATAGAGATTTTTCTTTGCTCTGGTGATACCGACATAGGCAAGCCTTCTTTCCTCCTGCATATCATCTCCCGACATGACAGCCTGAAAACTCGGAAATATATTTTCTTCCATTCCCGGAATGAATACATTTTCAAATTCAAGTCCCTTTGCGGAATGTATCGTCATCATCACAACACAATCTTCCTTATTTTCATAGGAGTCTATATCCGTCAAGAGTGCCGTATATTCCAAAAATCCCTGCAAAGACGCATTCTCTTTGAACTCATTTTCATACCGAATGATGCTCGAAGTCAGTTCATGCACGTTTTCAACGGCATTTTCGCCCCTGTCGCTTGCCATTCTGATGAAAGGTTCATACTGAATTTCTTTGATAAGCTTTTCATACATATCGGAAATTTTCGAGCCGTTTTCAAGCATTTCCCTCATGTCATTGATTATCTTTACAAAGCCGTTTATCTTCTCCGCACTCTTTGAAAGCTCGTCAAACTGCTCTGCATTTTCCATGATTTCAAACATGCTTTTGCCGTCATGCATACTGATTTCTTCCACTTGAGAAATGGTTCTGTCGCCTATGCCACGTTTCGGAATATTGATAATTCTTTTCAGTCTGCTGCTGTCGCTTGTGTTGCTTATCACATTCAGATATGCCATCATATCCCTTATTTCCCTGTACTCAAAGAACTTTCTTCCGCCTATAATCCTGTAAGGTATCTTTGCATGAAGAAAAATTCTTTCAAGTGACTGTGACTGTGAATTCATTCTGTACAAAACCGCATAGTCGGAGTATTTTGCACCGCCCTCGACAGCCTTTGCAACGGTGTTTGCAATAAATCTTCCCTCGTCCTGTTCATCTGAGGCTCTGTATGAAATGATCTTTTCACCCGTATCATTCTGTGTCCAAAGATTTTTTTCATGCCTTTGGGAATTGTTTTTGATAACGCTGTTGGCTGTCAAAAGAATATTCTTTGTGGAACGGTAATTCTGTTCAAGCTTTATGACTGTGGCATTTTCATAGTCCGTATCAAATTCCAGAATATTTTCAACCGTCGCACCCCTAAATTTATAGATACTCTGGTCATCATCGCCCACTACGCATACATTTCCGTATTTCTCCGAAAGCAGTCTTACAAGCTCATATTGTATAGTGTTGGTATCCTGATATTCATCTACCATTATGTATTTGAACTGCTCCTGATACTTTTCGAGTATGTCGGGAAATTCATTGAAAAGTTCAACCGTATTATAAATTATATCATCAAAATCCATGGCACTTGTCGCAAGCAGTCTTTTCTGATACTCTTTATATATTTTCGCTATCGAACCTAAGCGAATATCATTTCCCGCTCTCTTGAGAAGCCTTTCGGGACTGACAATATTATCCTTTGCATGAGATATTTCGGGCAGAACTTCCTTTACAGTCAGCAGCTTTTCATCAATATTAAGAGCTTTCATGCACTCTCTTATAACTCTTTTCTGGTCATCTGTATCGTATATGGTAAAATTCTTGTCATATCCGAGCCTTTCACCGTAACGCCTTAAAATTCTCACACACGCACTGTGAAACGTCATCGCCCATACATCATTTCCTATGATACCCGTTGTTTTACATATTCTCTCTTTCAGTTCATTGGCAGCCTTGTTTGTAAACGTTATCGCAAGTATTCTCCACGGATACGGCTTTGAAACCGCAAGCTTTTCGACAAGTTCATCTGAAATTTCCGTTTTTCCCTCCGATGCATACTGTATCTGCTGTACTTCTTCGGGCGTATATTCATTATAAAGCTTGTCACTTTCATAAGCCTCGCCCCAACGCAGTATATGTGCAATTCTGTTGACAAGCACGGTTGTTTTTCCGCTGCCTGCCCCTGCAAGCACAAGTACTGCACCTTTGACCGTCAATACAGCCTCTCTCTGCTTTTCGTTAAGATGTGCAAATTCCCTTTCAATGATTTTCTTCCTCATTCGTACAATTTCTTCTCTCATGATAAACATCTCCCTCTGATTTGCTTTACTCTTATATTTTACATCAAAACTCCAATAATATCAAATATTATTCATAAATTTATTTTTAATAAATAATATCTATATATGGCAGAAATTTCCTCCAATTTCTCCGCAAAATTCACAAAAATAATACAAAAATGCCTCGATATGCCAAAAAAGCGTTTTTTTAAATTCATATTTCGGTTTGAAACTTTCACAAACATCATTTTTATAGTCTATTTTGCACAAAAAAATATGTTAATTTCAATGCATTATGATAAAAATAATTCAACTGCCTTGACAATACAATGACATTAGTTATAAAATATATCATAGGCAAAAATGTTGTTTTGCCGTAACCGATCATCTCAATGATGCCGTTGAGATATTTTTATTGTCAAACATTCAATTTATTTGTTGATATATCCGAACGGGCGGATATATTTGAAATATTTTATCTGTTTTCATTTTTTCATATAAAAAAACTGAATAAAAATACTTGACGACACCTTCATGAGTTGGTTTTCGGAATATCATAAATGTCAGTTCATTAAGAAAAAACAAACTTTTACAGGAGGTGCAAAAATGGATCCAATACTGGCAATATTCCTTATCGTTGCAATATCCATCATTGTCGGAGTATGTGCATTCTTCATAGGCGTGCAGTACAGAAAAAAAGTCGGTGAAGATAAAATCGGCTCTGCCGAAACAGAGGCTAAAAGAATTATCGAGGAAGCCCAGCGTTCTGCCGAAGCTACCAAAAAAGAAGCTGTTATCGCAGGCAAAGACGAGGCTCACAGACTTCTTGACAATGCCGAACATGAAATAGCCGACCGCAGAAAAGAAATGCAGCGTCAGGAAAGACGTATCCAGCAAAAAGAAGAATCCGTTGAAAAGAAACTCGACAGCCTTGAAAAAAAAGACGAAGCTACCAATCAGAAACTGAAAAAGGCGGAAGAACGTCTTGCAGAGGCTGAGAAAATCAGACAAAGCGAACTGGAAGTTCTCGAAAGAATTTCGGGCTTCACTTCGGAACAGGCAAAAGCCTATATCCTTAACAACCTTGACAGCGAACTTACACATGAAAAGGCTGTCAAAATTATGGATTTCCAGCAGAAAACAAAAGAAGAAGCAGAAAAAACCGCAAGAGAAATTATTTCCCTTGCCATTCAGCGTATCGCTGCCGACCATGTGAGTGAATCCACCGTTTCGGTTGTTCCTCTGCCCAATGACGATATGAAAGGCAGAATTATCGGACGTGAAGGCAGAAATATCCGTGCAATAGAAACCCTTACAGGTGTTGACCTTATCATTGACGATACCCCCGAAGCCATCACCCTCTCATGCTTTGAGCCCGTCAAGCGTGAGATTGCAAAAGTTACCCTTACCAAATTGATTTCCGACGGCAGAATACACCCTGCACGTATTGAGGAAATGTATGAAAAGGCAAAGCGTGAAGTTGAATTCACCGTTAAATCCGAGGGCGAGCGTGCTATTATCGAAGCAGGCGTAAATAATATACATCCCGAACTCGTCAAACTGATAGGCAGACTCCATTTCCGTACAAGCTATGGTCAAAATGTCCTTGAACATTCTCTCGAAGTAGCATATCTTGCAGGAATCATGGCATCTGAACTCGGACTTGATCCCACTATGGCAAGACGTGCCGGACTTCTCCATGACATAGGAAAAGCTCTTGACCATGAAATTGAAGGCTCTCACGTTGAAATAGGCGTTGATGTTGCAAGGAAATATAAAGAAAATGAGGCAGTCGTTCATGCAATTCAGGCTCATCACGGTGATGTGGAGGCTAAAACTGTTATAGCGTGCCTTGTACAGGCGGCAGATGCCATTTCCGCTGCACGCCCGGGGGCAAGACGTGAAAATCTTGAAAACTACATCAAGCGTCTTGAAAAGCTTGAAGAAGTTGCCTCTTCATTTGACGGTGTTGAAAGATGCTTTGCCATTCAGGCAGGTCGTGAAGTCAGAATTATCGTAAAACCCGAGGTCGTAAAAGACGACTCCATGATACTCCTTGCAAGAAACATCTGCAAGAAAATCGAAGATGAAGTGGAATATCCCGGTCAGATAAAAGTAAATATCATTCGTGAAAGCCGTGCCGTAGAGTACGCTAAATAAAAGAGTGGAGTGTGGAGAGTGGAGAGTGAAGTTATATTTCCCTTTCCGATATGTCCTACTTCTATATTGCAGAAAATCATTCAGCAGATAGTTTCTTATCTGCTGAATTTTTTTGCTGTATTTCAAAAGTTCCACTCTAAACAGCTCCACTCTCCACTCTCCACACTCCACTCTAAACAACTCCACTCT
>ONIF01000007.1:20052-21984 GCA_900317795.1 uncultured Eubacteriales bacterium
CTAAACAACTCCACTCTGATAAAATTTTTTGCACTTTTTTGCAGGGACGGAATAAAATGTTTGTATAGGAAGATGTAAGGAGGAAAACATAATGTCAGAAAATTCTTTTTACTGCGGCTGCGGCGAATGCGATCCAAACGATAAATTCAAAGAAGCTGTATGTATCAATGCCCCTCGCATATACGACTCCTGTTCGGATAAGGACTGTCTTGAAGACTTGCCTGTTTTGCTTACAAAAGCAGGTCAATGCATGATAGACAAGGCGGCAAATATCCGTTTGAGTGATGTCGAAGTATGCAATGTTTCCATAGGTCTGCAGTCCGTACCGTTTCATAAAGGCTTTTACGCTGTTGACATGACTTTTTATTTTGATGTGTGTCTTGATGTTTTCATGTCGCCCAATTCCATACCGATGAATGTAAAAGGTCTTGCCGTTTTCTCAAAAAGGGCTGTCCTTTTCGGCAGTGACGGCAGCGTGAAAATATTCACCTCGGACAACAGTCCCGAAATTGCCGACAGCGGCAATATGCCTGCTTTCAACAGTCCCAAAGCTGTTGTGCAGGTTGCAGAGCCTATCCCGCTTTCCGCAAGGCTCGTTGACAGAAAATGCCCTCCGCCAATGCCGCCTTTCCGCATTCCCGAAAGCATCATGAAACGCTACGGTGAGGAATTCGCCCCCAACGATGCGGAAAAACAAGCCCTTGTATCTGTCGGCATATTCACGATAGTCCAGCTTGAAAGAAATGTGCAAATGCTTATCCCTGCATACGATTTCTGCATACCGCATAAAGAGTGTGTAAGCAGTTCGGAAGACCCCTGCGAACTTTTCAGCAGTATCGACTTCCCTACAAGCGAATTTTTCCCCTCAAACACACCTGCAAGCAATTAACGAAAAAAAGCGGCTGCAAGCCATTTTTGATGACTTGCAGCCGTTTTTCTGTGTATTATGCAGTGAAATTAGTCTTTAACTTTCCAGAGTTCTCTCGCATACTGGTTGATGGTACGGTCACTGGAGAACATTCCTGCATTTGCTGTGTTCATGAGGCACTTTCTTGCAAAAGCACGTCTGTCTTTGTAATCGTTGTTTACTCTGAGTTTAGCGTCGATATAGTCGGGGAGGTCACGGAGGAGGAAGTAATGGTCAGCCGGATGCCAGTGTGTACCTTCAAGAAGTGACTTATGGAGTTCGGCAAATGTACCTTCACCCTTATCATCTTTCGGCTTACCGTCTGAGAAACGTCCGTCAACAAGAGTATCTACAACTCTCTTTATCTCGGGATTGGAATCATAGATAGCCCTCGGGTTGTAATTCTTTTTAAGTTCGTTGATTTCCTCAACTCTTGCACCGAAGATATATTCATTTTCCTCGCCTGCCTGCTGAGCTATTTCAACATTTGCACCGTCATAAGTACCGAGTGTTACAGCACCGTTTACCATGAACTTCATGTTGCCTGTACCGGAAGCTTCTGTACCTGCTGTGGAAATCTGCTCCGAAACATCGGCAGCAGTTACTATCTTCTCAGCATAGGATACATTGTAGTTGGCAACAAATACGACACGGAGTTTCTGGTTTACATCGGGGTCATTGTTTACGAGGTCAGCTATCTGTGTGATGTACTTGATAATAGCCTTTGCACGAGCATAACCCGGAGCCGCCTTTGCACCGAATATGAATGCAGTAGGAGTAAAGTTCGGGAGTTTGCCCTCTTTCAGACGGAAGTAGATAGCCATGATAGAGAATGCATTGAGGAGCTGTCTCTTATATTCATGCAGACGCTTAACCTGTACATCAAAGATGAAGTCGGGATCGATATAAACACCGTCATGTTTCTGAATATATTCGGAAAGCTGTTTTTTCTTCTGCCACTTAATGCCGTTGAACTTGTCAACAACATCATCTGTAAGCTTACCTTCAAGCTTTTTGAGTTCATA
>ONIF01000389.1 GCA_900317795.1 uncultured Eubacteriales bacterium
GTTTTATAACTTACCGAATTGATTATCAGGTGCGTATGAATATGGTCTTTGTCAATATGTGTTGCGACAACGACCTGAAAACCGGGAGCAACTTTTTCTGCAAGTTCTACTCCGATTTTATGTGCAAGTTCAGGAGTGATATTTTCATTTGGCGAAAAGCTCTGTACATAGTGGTGAGCCAAAATACCACTGTCTTTGTCAAAGGCAAAGCGTACTGCTCTGAATTGCAATGCCAATCCATCAGCACTGCTGTTATGGCAATCAATACAAGTTGACATAAAACACTTTTCATCACCGTTGCGATTTTCAGGAGAGAGGACATAGGCTATTGAGTCGGTGACATATTGATGTGCCTTTATTGCTTTTTCGATTTCTTTAACTGCTGCCAATGCCGTTCATTCTTTCTGTCAGATTTTCCATTCTTTCCGTTAGTCTGTCGATTTTCTTTTCAACGGTAATGATAGTATGTTCTTCATCGCTGAACATAGCCATAAGGATTTTTCTTTGCAAGTCCTCTATCGCCTGTAAATGCTTCACCACATCATTGAGCTGTGCCTTATACAAAAACTTCTGACTGTTTCCTGTGTGGGCAATCTGATTGATGTTGTTGCCGATCCTTGATATTTCAACAGTCAGCTCTGCAATCTCATCTTTCAGCACAACTCTTTTGCTTTTGGATAAAGCAATGATGTAGCCGGATAAGCTCATATGTGCTTCTTCTGCTTTTGCCAAAAGTTTTTTCTTTTCTTCCGGTGTCATTCTGAAATTGACGATTATCTTTTTTTCTTCTTCATCGCTTTCTCCTCTTTTTTTCAATAACAGCACTTCCTCTCATATCTGTTTTATCAAAAAATCGTATAATCAGCAGGGGGAGGGAAAATGACCTCCGTAGGAGGTCGCAAGCAGAGATTTTGTAAAGCGTAGTGCTTTACAAATCAGCTTGGCGGTGAAATCCCCACACCCCTTTTCGATTTTGCAGGAAACGCAAAAATCGAAAATTCAAAATCGCTTCGCTCACCCAAAAAACCTGAAATAAAAATTCCGGCATAATGAATTCTTTTCAAAAATCAGTTTGTCGGCTTATACGGATAGACGGGATTTTGAGAAAGGGCTGTTGCTGAGTAATTTGAATTACTGTCAGAAACAGGATCGGCATACATTTCAGACTCAATGACTTCTGACGAATTTTCTGACGGCGGTGTTTCGGATTGTTCCTCTTTTGAGATATGATAAGCAAGGATACATCCTTCAAAACTTTCAAGAACACTTGCTCTTGCTTCATCGGTATCAATACCGTTATCACTCAGCAGTCTGATGATAGTATCGCTGAATTCGCTGTCCCTTGTTCTGTCAGCTTCGTGCTTTTTGATACTTGCACGAAGTTCAACAATACGGGATTTTTTCTTTTCAATATCAGCCGTGAGCTTTTCAATTTCCTTGTATGCCTTTTTGATAAAATCATCGTGTAAACTCATAGGACAAACCCCCGATCATTCAATCGCATCCAAGATTTCATCATCGTTACTGCTGTCGGTTTCTTCTTCTGTTTCGCTGTTGATTTTTTCTTTGTACTCCTGAGCCTTATGATACCAAAAGTCCCAACAGCCATTACTTCTTTGAAGCTGCCATTCAAGAATAGCTATTGTTTCCTGCTGTCTGCTGATTTTTCTTTTCAGCTTTTTTATCTTGCGGTGCAGACTACATACCAATTCCGAATAGTCGTTGTTTTCATCAACAAGGCAGTCATTATCTGTCCTGAGTTCCTCAATGATAGTGCTTGTCATATCAAGCAGTTCTGTCAAGACAAATACCTGTGAGCTTAACTGTGCTTCTCTTTCTGTTTCGGTAAATCCTTTTCCTTTGTTTTTTGATTTGTGTTTCATTTTGTTTTCCTCCTGTTAATCAAGTTCTTCTTCGCCGTCAAAGGCTTCTGTAAAATCTTTTTCGCTTGCTTCTGATGATTTTGCTCCGCAGAAGTCAGCACCCTTTGCAAGTACATAGAAATCTTTTCTTTTGTTGCCGTTGCGGTCAACATAGCTGTTAGTGGATATTTTGCCCTCAACGATAATTTGCTGACCTTTCTCAAAATACTTGCAGATGAATTCTGCCATAGCGTTCCACGCAACGATTTTGACAAAATCAACTCGTCTTGTACCGTCACCGTTTCGGTTTCCCTCAACAGCAATGGTAAAGTCTATAACCGCATTTCCTCCGGGAGTGTGTATCAGTTCAGGATGGTCTGTAAGCCGTCCTTGAATATTTACACAGTTCAGCATTTTGCATTATCCTTTCGATTTTGATTTAGTCTATGTTATCTTCATCGGAATTATC
>ONIF01000148.1 GCA_900317795.1 uncultured Eubacteriales bacterium
ATGGATGCCCAGGCTGAAAAATACTTTACCATACGCAATCTTGTTCCCCAGAATGAACTTACACTTCCATACATGAAAGGACAAAATGTACTTGCCATTTCCAACGAAAACGGCGGTACAAACAACCAAACACTTCCGGTTGTCGGCAGAGCCTACACAATCGAGCTTGATCCGACTGATGAAAACAACGGAACATGGCGACCTGTCATAACATTCTCGGCAACAGGTCAGAAAGTAAACGGATTTGCCGCAGACTTTACAGCCCGTGATAACTGTGAAGATAATATTGTTACCATTTCCGCTGAAAGATATGACCAGTCATGGTATGAGTATTTCAGCATTGACGGAGAGGCATATTATTCTTCATACGCTCTCCGTTCAAATTCCGATACCGTCAGCCATTCCCCCGTTATGCAGGCAATCGTAACCGCAGGCGGTTCAATCAGTCAGATATATACAGGCAGCGGCAGCAATATGCAGCTTGGCTATTCTGCAGCACGCTATACCGCAATTACCGATAATAACGGAAAATACTCTGTCAACGGCATTCGTGCAGTCGAGGGAGATGTTATTTCTGTTGTTGTTGACAACAACGATATGCAGCAGGTAAAGTATGTCAGAATGATGCGACCTGCTAAAAAAGTCTTAAAAGAACATCCCGAAATATACACACGTACAGGCGTATTTGATGAATTGGTTGCCGATACCGAAAAGCAGCAGAATGTCAACAGACGTATAGAAACACAGTGTGCGATAGTGAATGCTTCCGATATTGATATGCCTATCCGTACATTCTACAGCCCCTATGTCAACAGTGTATCTTTCGCTTACAAAAGGAACGGTGCCAATCCCACAGCCAATCAGATACCGATATATGACTCCGATGAGATGACACTTTCGGTAAATGTAGTAACAAACGGAGCCGATATAAAGAAAGTCAATATCAAGAAGATAGCCCGCAACGGTTCGGTTATGGACTTTGAGGGTCTGTATGATGCTTCTTCTTCATCTTCCTATGACAAAAAGTATGATGTCATGGTAAGCGGTCAGGATATGGCAGCACTCGACCGTTTCTATGTACAGGTAACGGCTGTTCCAAAGGGCGGAAATCGTGAAATAACCTATACCGCTCTTGATACAGGTCTTGAAATGTATGTTCCGCAGGAACAGAAACCGACACAATTCCTTGATTACGAGATGCCGACACCGTATGACGGTTTGCCGATACTCGGTGATATGGCAGGCGATCTCGATTCGGGAAAACTCAGTTGGAGAACTGTTTATGCCGATGAAAATCACAAGAGTACAAGCCCTTATGCAGAAATAGTTACTCTTTCCGTATCCAAAAAGGATATTGAAGAAAAATCCGAGAAACTTAAATCTCTCGGTGGTCCCGAAGATAAAAAGAGCTGGGATACCATGCTCAAGGATAAAGAGAGCGATGTTTATTCCTATCTCAATCAGTCCACTCAGGATAATATCTATGAAGCGTACAAGCAGAAAAAGAATGATAACAGCATTACAAAAGAACAGGCAAAAGAATATTTCAACAGTCATCCCGAAGAAAAGAAAAAATATCAGGATGAATTCAAGAAAAACGCAAAGAAAGATGCTTTGAGCGAATTGGGTGAAACGGAGATTGATGTTTCCCTAAATGTTCTTGTTCAGCTTGAATACAACTATAATCCCGTAAAGCGTACACATTATTATTCCGGCGGTCAGTACATTATCAATGCGGCAGTCAGCGTTGAAAAAACATTCTACTGGACTGTATTCGGAGTACCTGTTTATCTGAATATTGCGGGTGAAGCCTCCATTCAGTTTGACGGACGCTATGTGACGGACGAAGAAGAAACAGCCGCACAGGAAATGGGATATTACGAAAATCTGACAGAAAAAGTTAAAAGCGAATACCCCTATATAGAGCTTGGTCTTGGCATTACTCTCCAGCCCGGTGTAGGTATATGCGGTGTTCTGGGTGTAAGAGGTATTCTGAAATTTGCCTTTGTCGGACGAATGAATACCGATCCCGAGGATTTCGGAGGAAAAGGCGGTACAATGGGTACATTTACCGGTGGTGTCGGTGTTGACCTGCTTGTGTTCTCCTTTGAATATGAGATTGGTTCTATCGGCTGGAAAACAGGTGTATTTAAGGACGAGAATCTTCAGTCGGGAATGCCGTCAGAGGAATCTTTTTCGATAAGAGCATTTGACAACGGCAAGGAATATAAAAACGAAAATCTCCGCAGTACACTCTTCCCCGATGCAAAAACAACGCTTATCAACGGTGCAATGGAATATATCCGTCCGCAGCTGATAGATTTGGGTGACGGACGTACAATGCTTTTGTTCCTCAGAAATATGAGTGATGAAAACCGTGATGAAAGCAATGCGTCAACTCTTGTGTATGCTGTCCGCAGTGCAGACGGCACATGGAACAGAGATGATAACAACAATATAGCTTCCGTTATCGTTGAAAATGACAACATGGCAGACAGTACCTTTGCGGCAATGAAGTCGGGCGATAAAGTATATATTGCATGGACCAACGCAAATATCACGGAAAACTTTGAAAATGATGTCGAAAATGCAAAATCCGTACTTCAGTCGAGTGATATACACATGGCTGTATTCGATATTGCGACCGAAACAATGAGCAATCCTATTACAGTAACAGATGATAACTTTGTCAACTCAGATGTAATGCTTGCTCAGGAAGAAAATAATATTGCTCTCTACTACTTCAAGAAAGATATAAGCACTTCACAGGAAATCACAGACCTTGTCGGTCTGAGCAACAACTATAATACATGGGCAAGAAAAGTATATGATCCCGTGAAAAAACAGTTTATCGAAGTTGCGGCAGGAAAAACCAATCCTTATGAAGAACTCATCGTGATTGAACATCCGCTCATCAACGATGCAATGGTGACAGACCTTTCCGCAGCAGACTACACATACAAAAACAAAAACTATCGTTTTTACAGCTATACCGTTGACCGTGACGGAAATCTTGAAACAGTAGATGACCGTGAACTTTGGGTGCGTGTCACAAACCTTACCGACAGCAGAGATTACTATCCCATGCCGGTAGATGCAGGCAAGGACAGTGTTCTCAGTCCGAAACTTATCAAAATTGAAGATGATGTATATCTTACATGGCTCAGCAACGACTGTACATATAATGCTATCAGTGCCAACCGTATTTTCAAGGGACTTGATGATGTCAGGGGTACGGGCATTTATGCCGAAAACAGCGGTCTGGATATGGTTCACGCCCTCACGGCTGAACAAATTGCAAAGAGCGGCTGGTATAAACTGCCCTATGACTCTCTTGAAAATGCTTCACGAGAAGAACAAGGTGCATTGTATGACCTTTCCTGCAGCAGTCTTGAAAACAGCCGCAAAGAGTTTGGTGAACTCAATACAAACAATGAATACGAAGGTTCGACTTTGAACGATCATCAGCTTGTTGCAGGCGGTGACGGCAACTTGTATCTGTTCTGGACGGAACAGCCCAACATCAATATTGAATATGATACGGGACGTGAACTTTACGGTGCGGCTCTGTATCGTGGAGAAGGAGAGTATTCGGGCTGGAGTGATGCCGTACAGCTTACAAATTACGGTAAAGTCATTGATGAACTTACCGTCAGTGTAGGCAGTGATAAGGGTGCTATCCTTGTAGGCAACCTCTATTCACAGGAAATCGGCTATGACGGCAAAGTGGTATATGATGACCATGAACTTGCAGAAATAGACTTCATACCCGGCAACAGCCTTGAATTTGCACTCGGAGATATTGTGCTTTCAGACTACTATCCCGTAGAGGGAGAGAAAGTAACCGCTTCATTCGGTATTGAAAACAACGGTCTGCTTCCGGCAGAAAAATATCATCTTACCGTGAACGGCGAAAAGAAAACCATAACCGACCGGACAATCTATCCTGCACAGAGTGCCGAACAAAATGCGGAATTTGTTGCCGGCAAAGACGGTGCATTGACCGTATCGGCAGAAGTAAGAGAACTCGGAGAAGTTCAGGAACTTGCTGTTAAGGACTCGCAAAGCAACAAAACCGAAGTTTCAACAAAGACCGGTGCTGTATTGGAGTTTGGCACACCTGCCATTTACACCAATGAAGATGTAATACAATACTTTAATAAAGACGGAGTTGAATTTGATTTAACTGACAAAAGTGAAGAAAACATCAATAAAATTATCGGACAGGTTTTGGATATTTCGTCCGTCAGCGATGAAAGATTTAAAGCAGTAGTTGCCGATTATGTCAAAAACTTAATTATCTATCAGGATCATAGTTTTTATTATGCGTGTGTTCCCGTTACAAACGTAGGCAATCTCCCGGGAAATAATCTTGATATATATGCTTATATTCCCGAAGGAACGACTGACGAAATTACAGAAGATAAACTTGTAGGCTTCAAAAATGTTTCGCTTATCCCTGTAAAACAAGTTGACGGTGACGGAAATGCTGTTACGGAAACTGTTTATGCAGTAGTAAGTCTTGCAAATTACATTAACGCTGTGACAGACTTTGATAAGCTTGGCATTCTTCACCTTAAATTCAAATTTGAACTTGACGGAGAAGAATTGGAAGAAACTGCCGTCGCCGAGAGGCAATTCCTGGATAACAGGACGTTGAATATTGAAAATTCTTATGATTACACCATAGCAAGCGGAGAATCTCTCCAAATCGAAACAACAGCATATCCCTGGAACGAATTAAAAGAATTGTCATACTATGTAAACAGTCAAGATGATGAACAGGATTGCATTTCTGTTACAAGCGACGGATTGGTTACAGGCATAAACGAAGGCAGTGCTTTGTTATATATAACAGACTTGTCTTCACCGACACGTCCGACTGCAATATGTTCTTTTTCCGTTACATCTCCCGAACCGCATGAAGTTACCTTTATCGACAAGTTATCGGGAAACGCACATATGCTGATGATCGAGGACGGTGCATTTATTTCCGAGCCGACACCTCCCGTAAAAGACGGCTGGACTTTCAACGGCTGGTACACAGATGCAGAATATACAACGCTGTTTGATTTCAATACACCGATTACAGAGAATATAACTCTCTATGCAGGCTGGACACAGCAGGAAATTGAATATCATACTGTTACATTCTATGACGAATTTGCAGGCAGACCAAACAAAATATCTGTTGAACATGGTACTGTAATTTCCGATCCGCCGATGCCGACTTATGACGGCTGGACTTTCAATGGCTGGTACATTGATGAGGAATATACAACACTGTTTGATTTGAATACACCTATCACAGCGAATACAAAGCTCTATGCAAAGTGGACAGAGGGACAAAGCGAACTTATCAATGTATCCACTGTTTCGGCAGAGGAAATCGTACTTGGCAACACACTGACAGTCAATGCGTTGGCAAC
>ONIF01000056.1 GCA_900317795.1 uncultured Eubacteriales bacterium
CAGGAATACGACAAGTATAAAAGCGGAGTTCTGAGCGACAAAATTTTAAAAATACTTCCTACGAGAGAGAATTTTGCCGCTGTGTATAAATATATTTTAAGCACAAGGAAAAAATATTATTTCATAGATTCCATGTTATATAAAATTCACAATGTAGAGATAAACGCATTCAAATTATTGATGATACTTGAAATTTTGAGTGAAAGAGGATTGATAGAGTATGAAAGGGAGTTCGACAGACTGAAAATATCAGTCGTTGACATAAAAGTAAAGGTAAATTTGCAGGCATCACCGATATATATTAAATTAAAGGAGGATATAAGCCATGTCGGAGAGCACACATAAATTTTATCAGGATTATCACGAACTGGTCGAGCTGATGAAAAAAAGCGACCACAGCTATGATTTTGAGTTAGTCAGGCGAGCGTATGAGTTTGCGGACAAAATGCACGGCGACCAACGCAGAGCCTCGGGCATACCGTATATTCTTCACCCCACATCGGTAGCCTGTATATTGGCGGAACTGGGAATGGATTCGGAATCTATCGCAGCGGCACTTATGCATGACGTTGTGGAAGATACTCCCGTTACGCTTGAAGAAGTGACAAAAATGTTCGGTTCGGAGATTGCGGGATTGATTGACGGTGTGACAAAACTCGGAAAAATCCCGTATTCATCGAGAGAGGAACAGCAGGCTGAAAATATCCGTAAAATGCTCATAGCCATGTCAAACGACATCAGAGTAATAATTATAAAGCTTGCGGACAGACTGCATAATATGAGAACAATAGACTGCATGAAAGAACAGCACAGGAGAGATAAGGCTCTTGAAGTAATGGAAGTGTATGCACCTATTGCCCACAGGCTCGGTATCAGGGCGGTGAAAGAGGAACTGGAAGATTTGTCTATCCGTTATCTTGACCCCGTGGGATATGAGGAGATAGAAAAACAGCTTGAAGCCAAAAGCAAAGACAGAATCAATTTTGTAGCCAAAATAAAACAGACTTTGTATGACCGCCTCAAAGATGAGATAAATAATGTCTATATCGAGGGCAGAGTTAAGAGTATTCACGGAATTTACAAAAAGACTTATATGAAAAGTCGCACAATGGACCAGATATATGACATATTTGCAGTAAGAGTTATTGTTGACACCGTTGCGGATTGTTATAATGTCCTGGGTGTAGTGCATGATTTATTCAAGCCCCTGCCCCACAGATTTAAGGATTATATTTCCACTCCCAAGCCCAATATGTATCAGTCACTTCACACGACTGTCATAGGCAAAGAGGGTATTCCCTTTGAAATACAAATCAGAACATGGGAAATGCACTATACTGCTGAATACGGTATCGCTGCACATTGGAAATATAAAGAGGGTATCACAAAGAAAAATGCCCTTGATGAGCGTCTTGCATGGATAAGAAAGATGCTTGAAAATCAGAGTGACAACGATTCAACGGATATAGTAAGAACGATAAAAATGGATTTAGCCCCCGAAGAAGTGTTTATATTCACTCCAAAGGGAGATGTAATCAGTTTGCCTCATGGTGCAACTGTAATAGACGTTGCTTATGCGATACATACGGAAGTCGGTCACAGAATGACGGGTGCAAAAGTGGATAAGAGAATTGTACCTATTGACTATAAAGTGAAAAACGGTGAAATAGTCGAAATTCTTACAACAAAAGAGAGCGGTGCGGGACCAAAGAGAGATTGGCTGAATATAGTAAGAACGAGTGAAGCAAGAAGTAAAATAAGAAACTGGTTCAGACGTGAAAAGCGTGATGAAAATATCACAGAGGGCAAGGCACAGCTTGAAATAGAGTTCAGAAGATTAAATATCAACGTGCCCGAAAAGGAAATAGAAGATTTCCTGTCGGAGATTATCCGCAGACAGAATTGTAATAATCTGGAAGATTTCTATGCGTCAATAGGCTATGGCGGAGTGCAGTTGTGGAGAATATTGCCTAAGATAAAAGAGGAGTATTTCAAGAAATATGCAGAGCCCGAACAGCAGCCTGCCCCTGTTGTTATCACAGAGCCTGTTAAGAAAAAAGTCAGCAGCGGTGTGCATATTGAAGGTATAGATGACTGTCTTGTGAAGTATTCAAAGTGCTGCAATCCCCTGCCGGGTGATGAAATTATTGGATTTATTACAAGAGGTTACGGTGTATCTATACACAAGAGGACTTGCACAAACGTGCCGAAAGACATTTCACAGGCAGATGAGCCTGACCGTTGGGTAAAAGCGGAATGGGCAGACCATATTGCACATGAAACATTCCAATCCACCCTGCAAATAATGGCGGCAGACCGTACAGGGCTTTTGGCGGATATTACCAATCAGCTTTCCGCTATGCATATATTTATACACGCTCTTACTTCAAGGGAATTTAAAAATGACATGGCACATATAGAAGTGTCTATCACGGTAAACGGTATCAATCACTTGAAAATGGTGATAAGCCGTTTGAGCGGTATCAACGGAATTGTTTCGATAGAGAGGAATTAAGGCATGAAAGCAGTTATACAGAGGGTTTCGGAATGCAGCGTTACTGTCGATGGCAAAACTGTCGGCAGAATTTCCGCAGGATTTCTCATACTTTTGGGAGTGGAAAGCGGTGACACTCAAAAAGACGCTGAAAAGCTTAGTGCAAAAATAGCAGGCTTGCGTATATTTACAGATGAAAATGATAAAATGAATTTGTCGTTGCAGGACATCAATGCAGGAGTGCTTGTGGTTTCTAATTTCACTCTTTCGGCAGATTGCAGAAAGGGCAGACGACCTAATTTTATCAATGCGGAAAAGCCCGAAAGGGCAAATGAATTGTATGAGTATTTTTGTGAATGCATAGTGAAGAATGGAATAAATACGGTTGAAAAGGGCATATTTGGGGCAGATATGAAAATATCACTGGTAAATGACGGACCTGTTACTATAATAATAGATTCGAGGGATTTGGCATGATAAAAATAGAAAGATTTGTTGTCGGGGAGATAGAGGCAAATTGTTTTTTCGTGACAGATGACGAAGAAAATTTAGCTTTTTTGGTGGATACGGGAGATTACTCTTTTGAGTTGAAAAAAAGAATAAAGGAGTTCGGTGCGGAGAAAGTGAAATATATTTTGCTGACACACGGACATTTGGACCATATCGGTTATGCGTCGGAAATGAGAGAGGAATTTCCGAGTGCCAAAATCGTTATCGGAAAAGACGACGCACACTTTACAAATGAAGACGATTTGAATTTGTCATCGCTGTTCGGCATGACATTCAGACATTTTGACGCTGATATATTAGTTGAAGACGGAAGTGAACTTGCATTCGGCAGTAAAAAAATAAAGGTCATTTCCACGCCCGGACATACCAAAGGCGGAGTATGCTATATATTTGGGGACTGCATTTTCACGGGAGATACTCTTTTCAGGGGCTGTATAGGAAGAACGGATTTTCCGACAAGCAGTAAGGAAGATATGAAAAAATCTCTTGAAAAGCTTGAAGCACTTGACGGAAATTATAAAGTGTATTGCGGACATGAAAGCAATACAACGCTTGACCGTGAAAGGAAAAATAATATATATATGATAAGGAAAGACTTGATATGAATATATATATTGACCATGAATTTCACTATGAAACGGAAAATTTAGTAAGGCTGTTTTTCCCGAATGAGAAAATAACGGTCTTGCAGGGCACACCCGAACATATCGGAGAGAAAGATATAATATCATCTGTAAAAGACGGGAAAATATATACTGAATTTTCGGGTGAAAGTGCAGAGTGCCAATTTGAAGATACCGATACAAAGACGATTGAAAGAAAAATGGCGGTATGCCTGTATGAAGTGCTTGTCAGAGTCACGGGCAGAAAACAGCCTTGGGGCATTCTTACGGGAGTACGTCCGATAAAGCTTTTCAGACGGCTTTCGGAAAGCGGTGGAAAAGCTTATGCAAGGGATTATTTTATCAATAAACTGCTTGTGTCGGAGGAAAAGACAAATTTAAGTGCCGTCACGGAGGAGTATGAAAGAAAAATTCTTGCATTAAGCAAGCCGAAATCTTTCAGTTTATATATATCCATACCGTTTTGTCCGTCAAGATGTTCCTATTGTTCGTTTGTATCGCAGTCGATAGAAAAAGCACAAAAATTGATAGAGCCGTATTTTGAACTGCTTTGCAGGGAAGTAGAATATACAGCGGAAATTGCAAAAAAGTGTGAATTGCAGTTGGAAAGCGTGTATATAGGCGGAGGAACGCCTACCACTCTCAATGCGGAACAGCTTGCAAAATTGATTGACACGGTAAATCAAAATTTTGACATGGCAACGTGCAGGGAGTTTACTGTTGAGGCAGGCAGACCCGATACGATTGACAGAGATAAATTGACAGCTGTATTAAAGGGCGGTGCTGACAGGATAAGCATTAACCCTCAGACTTTAAATGACAAAGTGCTTGAAGTGATAGGCAGAAAGCACAATTCCCAACAGACTTTCAATGCCTATCAGCTTGCGAGGGAAATTGGATTTAAACATATCAATATGGATTTAATAGCAGGTTTGCCGACAGATACCGTTGAGAGTTTCAAAAATACTCTTGACAAAATATGTGAATTATCGCCCGAAAGTATCACCGTGCATACACTTGCAATGAAAAGGTCATCAAGGCTTACTCAAGAGGGAAATGCTCTTGACACGGAAAAGGAAGTGCCTGCTGGAAAAATGCTGAGATACTGCGAAGAAAAGCTGTTTAAAGAGGGCTATCACCCGTATTATTTATACAGACAGACGAGAATGGAAGGCAATTTGGAGAATGTGGGCTGGTCAAAAGACGGCTATGACGGGATATATAATGTATTTGTCATGGACGAAACACATACTATATTGGGGTGCGGTGCAGGTGCTGTTTCAAAATTGAAAAAACCGCTTTCGGAGGAATTGTCAAGAATATTTAATTATAAATATCCGTATGAATATATAAACGGGTTTGAGGAAATGCTCAGACGAAAGGAGCAGGTGAAACAATTTTATGATGAGCTGGCTGAATACCTATCGGAGATATGCGTGTGACATAAAGAGGATCAACGAGCAGGCAAGGTATGATGCAAAGGGATTTGTCGAAATGACGGAGGAAATTTATCAAAATGATTTGTGTCAGACAGCCGAACAGATATTGACAGTGCCTGCCAAAAGGCATATTATCATGCTTTCGGGACCTTCCAGCAGCGGAAAAACCACTTCTGCACAAAAATTGGCTGATGAATTCAGACTGAAAGGCTGTGAAGTTCAGCATATATCTATGGACGATTTTTATTTAGGCAAGGATAAAGTGAGAAAACTGCCCGACGGCAAGCCCGATTTTGAGTCGGTTGAGGCACTTGACATTCCCCTTGTAAAGAAAAGTGTAAGGGAATTGTCGGAAACGGGCAGATGTGATATACCGAAATATGATTTCAGAGAGAGCAGGAGAACGGATATAATACAGCATTTGGAATTGTCGTCAAATGCCGTGATAATCATAGAGGGAATACACGCTTTAAATCCGATATTCAATGATGTGTCGGCAGAGGAAAATGTCAGTAAAATATACGTCAGCGTCAAGCAGGGTATTAAAGACAATGAGGACTATGTTTTGACAAACAGGGAAATAAGATGTATAAGGCGGGTTGTAAGGGACAACAATTTCAGAGAAGCCCCTCCCGAAAAACTGCTCGCCATGTGGGGAGATATTGTTGACGGTGAAAAGAAGTATATCAGACCTTACAGATATACAAGTGATTTTACCGTCAATTCCATACACATATATGAGCCGTGTATCATGAAAGAGCCTGCCATAAAGCTTTTGAAACAGATAAATGAAGAAAGTGAGTATTATCATACCGCAAGGCATTTGATAAAATCACTTTCGGCATTTGAAAGCATAGACAGTAATATTGTGCCCGAAAACTCTCTTATGAGGGAATTTATAGGCGGAGGAAATTATGTATATTAACAAGTTTTTTTAAAAAAACTATTGAAGAATTGAGAAATAGATGTTATAATATGGGAAACAAATTTTTGAAAAGGAGATATTTGTTATGGGAATTTTAGAAGATGTATTGCTTAATGCAAGAACGGCAGTCGATACAGTCGGCAAAAAGGCAGGCAAAGTAATAGATATGTCAAAGCTTACCCTTTCGGCAGCGGATATAAAATCGGAATTGTCAAAGAAATATGAAATGCTCGGAAGAATTACATTCGAGGCTCAGACAACCAACAAGGATTACAGTAAAAGTGTTGCGGATATAGTTGCAAAAATAATCAATCTGAAAGCGGAGCTTGAATCCGTTAATGAGGCTATCGCAGACGGCAAAAGCAAATCAAAATGTTCAAATTGCGGAAGCTATAACGATAAGGGTGCCATATTCTGCAACAAGTGCGGTGCAAAGATAGTTGTAAAAGACGTTAATGCTGATGAGGAAGTTGCGGAAGAAGATGCGGTTGACCTTGTTGAAGATAATCTCGATGACGACGACATGGGACTTTAAGAAAATTTGAAATTACGAACCCTGCACCGTATGGTTGAAATAATCATACGGTGTAATAATTCAATCTTTAATTTTGGCGAAGTTTGGGAGAAATTCCATACACTTGATTAACGTGAGTTCGATGAAAACGAAAAATGATTATACTGCCATTCTGAGGAGCGACAGCGACGAAGAATCTTTTGAAGATTCCTCACTGCGTTCGGAATGACATATTTCATTTCATAATTGTCAGAATATTTTTTCAGTAAATCAGCCCTCCTCGAAAGGAAGTGTATAGGTGGGTAATACGAAAAAGGAAAGAAAATCTCAGTCATTTCTGAAAGGTGCGGCTATTCTCGGAGCAAGCATGATTGCGGTAAAGCTCATGGGAATGATATATAAAATACTTCTGTCGAATATGTACGGAGGAGTGGGAACAGGTCTTTTCAATGCGGCTTATGCACTGTACAACCCGCTGTTCATGCTGTCAACGGCAGGCTTTCCGATAGCTATATCAAGAATGGTGTCGGAGAACGTGGCAAAAAAGAGATTTCGTGATGTAAAGAGAATACACAAGGTTTCCGTACCGATATTTGTTGCGGCAGGGTGTGTGTGCTTTATAGCGATGGTTTTGGGAAGTTTCCTGTATGTAAAAGTGATAAAAGCCGAAAATGCCATATTTGCGTTATTGTGTCTTTCACCTACGATATTTTTCGGGTGTCTGATGTCTATATACAGGGGATATTTTGAAGGCATGAGAAATATGACTCCGACAGCCGTTTCCGAAATCATAGAGGCTGTTTTCAAGCTGTTTTTCGGCTTTACGGCTTCGGCTGTAACGATGAAGCTTCTGATGAATCAGTATGAAAGTACGGGCTACGTTCTTGGAACAAAGTGTTCAAGCGTGGAAGATGCACAGTCGGTGGTTATTCCCATAGCGATAGGTGCGGCTATTACAGGAATATCGCTGGGAGCTGTATTCGGATTTTTATATTTGTTTATCAAGTATAAAAAGAGCGGTGACGGTATCACAAGTGAAGAAATCAGAAATTCGCCCAAGCCCAAAAGTGACGGCACAATATTGAAAACGATGGTAAAAACGGCTGTTCCTGTCGGAATGGGTTCGATTATCATGAGCCTTGCGGATATGGTAGATGCAACTCTTGTGCAGAGAAGAATAGACCATATCATGCAGACCAATCCGAAAGCCCTGTTGGATATATACGGCTCGCTTGTACCCGACAGCGTGTATCAGTCGGGACAAACACATATCTATCTTTACGGCTGTTACGGAATTGCATTGACGCTGATGATGCTTGTATCAGCCGTGACGCAGGTATTCGGCACGACTGCACTGCCGTCTGTTACGGCTGCATGGACAAGCGGTGATAAAGTGCAGATGAAAAAAAGCATGGAAACGGTTTTGAGAGTGACTATGCTCGTTACAATACCGTCGGGGATAGGAATGTCTGTTTTAGCCGAACCGCTTTTGTCGCTGATATACAGCGGCGGAGGGGTTGCAAATGAAGTTGAGATAGGTTCAAGAGTGCTTACGGTAATGGGAATATCAGCGGTATTCATTGCAACAAGTACCCCTATGTGCAGTATGATACAGGCAACGGGCAGAATGAATATTCCGCTGAAACTCTATACAATAGGAATGGTACTTAAAATAGTAGTTAATTATATACTCGTGGGCATACCCGAGATAAATATACAGGGGGCAAATGTAGGTTCTATTGTGTGTTATGGATTTGTAACGGTAATGGCAATGTTTTTCCTCTGCCGTACAACAAAGATTGTGCCTGATTTTATATCTATATTTGTAAAGCCTTTGGGAGCGTCAATCGTGTGTGCATTGTCGGCATACTTCTCCGAACAGCTTTTCGACATATTTGTAACTCAGCGTATCGCAACAATACTTGCAGTACTTGTTGCAGTCGTTGTTTATATTATAACATTGCTTTTATTAAGGGCTGTTAAAAAAGAGGATATTCTCCAGATGCCAAAAGGAGAAAAAATTTTAAAAATACTTGAAAAACATAAACTTATAAGGTAAAATATAGTGTATTGAATAAAATACACATCGGATGCCGAAAGGAGAAAAAAATCGTGGAATTTCAGTTTAAGGAAAAATATGATGTCAAAGACCTCGTTGAAATAGTGAGAATACTGCGTTCACCCGAAGGCTGTCCGTGGGATAAAGTTCAGACACATCAAACTATCCGTCAGGATTTCATAGAGGAAGTCTATGAGGCTGTGGAGGCTATTGATGAGGAAGATACTGAACATCTCAAAGAAGAATTGGGAGATGTGCTTTTGCAGGTTGTTTTCCATTCGGTTCTTGAGGAGGAAAAAGGAAATTTTAATCTTGATGATACAGCAGATGATGTATGTAAAAAAATGATACTGCGTCACCCTCATGTATTCGGCAACGTTCAGGCAGATACACCCGAACAGGTTCTTGAAAATTGGGATAAAATAAAAATGCAGTCCAAAGAACAGAAAACCGTGACCGAAACAATGGAAAGCGTGTCAAAAGCACTGCCGTCATTGATGAGGGCTGAGAAACTGCATAAAAAAGCCGAAAAAGGCGGACTTCATGCCAAAGATGCGGAAAGCATGATAGACGGGATTTCCCAAAAGCTTGAAAGCCTTAAAAACAGCCTGTCGGAAAATCAAGAGAATGATTGCAGTGAAAAAATAGGTGATATTTTATTTGATATGTCGGGGCTTGCAAAGGCACTTGACGTGGAAAGCGAAAAATCGCTGTACAATGCCTGTGACAGATTTATAGAGCGTTTTGAAAAGCTTGGAAAAAATGTCGGAAAAGCAGGTATCAAAATACAGAATGTTTCCCCTGAGGTCGTAAGAATACTTTGGGAAGACGAAAAATAAAAAATTTTAATGGAGGTTCACACAATGAACAAAACAGATCTTATTGCAGTAGTTGCCGAAAAGGCAGACATTACTAAAAAAGAGGCTGAAAAAGCAGTAACAGCCGTTTTTGACACTATCATGGAAAAAGTGGCAGACGGTGAAGAAGTACGTATAGTAGGCTTTGGTGCATTTGAACGTCACGAGAGAAAAGAAAGAATTGGCAGCAATCCCCAGACAAAAGAACCTATGACTATCCCTGCATCAAAAGTTCCTGTATTCAAGGCAGGCAAAGTATTTAAAACTGCAGTTGCAGAAAAATAATTAAATCGGAAGTCGGCTTGCCAATACAGGTCGGCTTCTTGTTTTTTAAAAGGAGAATATGTATGAGATTGGACAAATATTTGAAAGTATCAAGAATTATCAAAAGGCGGACCGTTGCAAATGAAGCTTGCGATGCAGGCAGGGTGCTTATCAACGGAAAAGTCGCAAGGGCATCTTATGAAGTGAAAGTCGGGGACATGATAGAAATAGCAATGGGGGCACACCCTGTCAAAGCGGAAATATTGAGTATCAATGAATACGCCAAAAAAGACCAGGCAGGATTGATGTATAAAATCATTCCCTGAAATGTCATATATGCTTTTCGGACAGCATACAATTTTTATAAAAATACAAAAAGGGGTTGTCCGAAAATGGAAGAAAAGAATATTGTGCGGAAAAGGCACAGCGTTATATTGGAGGACAGAAAACAGCTTTCGCTGTCGGGAGTGTCCGATGTATCGGGATTTGACGAGGAAACAGTAGTGCTTGAAACCGAACTCGGACAGCTTACCGTAAAGGGAAGCAGTCTGCATATCAACAAATTCAGCCTTGAAACAGGCGAACTGAACTTAGACGGAAATATATATTCTCTCGTGTATGCGGAAAACAAGCAGACAGAGGGCGGATTTTTTTCAAGACTGTTCAGATAGGGTGATATTTTGGAGATCACGCTTTACAGCCAAACAATTACTTTTTTATCTTCATTGATACTTGGCGGAATTGTAGTGGGAATATATATTTTTATGGAAGTGATGAGAGAAGCCTCTCCGCCAAATAAAATCATACTTTTTATGGAAGATATGATATTCTCTTTTATCGTCTGCGGACTGAATTTGTTTTTTTCGATAGCCTGCACACAAGGATATATCAGATGGTATGTCGTCACTGCACAAATGATTGTATTTGTATCGGTATATTTTACGCTGGGAAAACTTCTGAAAAAAATCGTAAGGTCTGTTTTTGATTTTATCCTATTTTGTAATGAAAAAACAAAGGGCTTTTTGCAGAGAATATTTGTCGGAAATTCACAAAAAATGTTGGAAAGCATAAAAAAAATAAAAAAGTAGCAGAAAATATCTTGCAATATGGTGACGATTTGTAGTATAATGGTAATGTCCATTATCGGAAAGTTCGACAGCTTTGGGAAAGGAGATTGTTTATGCCTAAAAAGAAAGTTCAGACACCTGCAAAGGCAGACTCACAGGTAAAAAAAGAACACCCTAAAAAAAGAACTAACTGGATTCTTTGTATAGGTGCGATAGCTTTTGTGATAGCAATCGCTGTCATGATAGTTGACCAAAATGTGAAAATCTATGAGTCCCAAAAACAGCTTGAGGAACTTCGGGAGCAAATTACTCTCCAGGAAATTAAAAATGAAGAACTCAAAGATGTGGCAGAGGCTGTTGAAAAAGAAGATTTTGATAAATACAGCGATTATATCGAAAAAAGGGCGAGAATGTATGGCTTTACAAAAGACGGTGAAGTTGTATTTATAAACATTGCCGGTAACTGAGAGGAGAATTTTTAGAAAGTATGGATCTTGAAGTAGGAATGGTATTGGAAGGCAAGGTCACGGGCATTACAAAATTTGGTGCATTCGTTGACCTTCAGGACGGAAAAACGGGAATGATACATATTTCCGAAGTAGCCCCCACGTTTGTCAATGATATAAATGACTATCTCAAAGAGGGACAGACAGTAAAAGTAAAGGTGCTGAGCATAGGCGAGGGCGGAAAAATCAGCCTTTCCATCAAAAAGGCTATGCCCCAGAATGAAAACGGCAAGCCTCAGTATAATAATAACCGTCAGCAAAACCGCAGCGGTCAACAGCAGTATCGTTCATCAAAGCCTAATACAAGCTATGAATGGCAGCCCAAACGCAGCGAACCAACCGATTTTGAAGATATGATGTCAAAATTTAAGCAGAGCAGCGAAGAAAAAATATCAAATCTTAAACGTACCAACGAAAACAGGCGAGGCAGCGGCTATTCCAGACGCAACAACTCACCCAAACAGTAAATATAAAAAGGAGAGCCTATGTTAAAAAACGGCTCTCCGTTTTGATTTGGAGGTAAAAATGGTAATCAAAAATGTTGAGATACACACAATGGATAAAGACAATACTGTCATAGAAAGAGGATATATCCGGACAGATGGCAGCAAAATAACCCAAATAGGCGAAATGTCGTTCTTTAACCGCTTTAATAAAGACGAAGTGATAAACGGAGAGGGAATGCGAGCCTATCCCGGATTGATCGACGCACATACTCACCTTGGAATGTACGGGGATTCAACGGGCTTTGAGGGAGATGACGGCAACGAGGACAGTGACCCTGTTATGCCGCATTTAAGGGCAATAGATGCCATCAACCCCCTTGACAGATATTTTGAAGAAGCGAGAAATGCAGGCATTACAACTGTAATAACGGGTCCGGGAAGTGCCGATGCCATTTCGGGACAGCTTGCCGCAATCAAGACTTACGGGAAAAGAATTGACAAGATGATTATAAAAGCCCCTGTTGCAATGAAATTTGCATTGGGCGAAAATCCCAAAGTGACTTTCAGCGATAAAGACCAATCTCCCATAACACGCATGGCAACAGCCGCACTTATCAGGGAAACTCTTAAAAAAGCCAAAAAATATTATCTTGATAAGAAAAGCTATGAAGCCGATAAGGAAAATTATGACTGTCCCGAATATGACGCTAAATATGAATCGCTTATTCCTCTGTTTCAAAAAGAGATACCTGCACATTTCCATGCACACCGTGCAGATGATATTTTTACGGCTGTCAGAATAAGCCGTGAATTTGACATTGATTATGTCCTTGTCCACGCAACCGACGCATATTTGATATGTGAGGAACTGGCTGAGGAAAATATGCTCGGCATACTTTCGGGACCTATTTTAACCGACAGAAGCAAGCCCGAACTTTTGCACCTCACCCCGAAATCAACGGGAATTATTTCTAAAAACGGCATAAAGACTGCTATCATAACAGACCACCCCGAAACCCCTATACAATATCTGACATTATGTGCAGCGGTTGCCGTGAGAGAGGGCATGGACAAAACAACTGCATTGAAATCCATTACCTCCACAGCGGCTGAAATATGCGGTATTTCCGACAGAGTAGGCTCTCTTGAAGTCGGAAAAGACGCTGATATTATCTTGTATAACGGCAGTCCTCTGAATATAATGAACAAGCCCGAAAAGGTGATAATAAACGGCATAATAATGGATATTAAATAACCTCTTGTGCCGGTACATTGAAAAATTCCAATTTAGTTCTTCGACCGCTGACCCCTCCGTCATTTCATCACTGACGTGACGAAATGACACCTCCCCTTTCAGGGGAGGCAAGCCTGATTTATCGCTTGAAGTCAATTTTTTATCAATTTCGACCTATAAAATGTAATAAAAACACACCAATAAACTTGCGGTTTCAACTCTCGCCTCCCCTGAAAGGGGAGGTGGCAAAAATTGACAATTTTAATTGTCAATTTTTGACGGAGGGGTCGGGACAGCCAATCAACTTGATTTGGCGTTTTTACCGATACAATGAGTTAAATAAGAAAAGCATTTTTCTGAAAGCAGAAGTAATTGCACATTGCTAATTTCTAATTGCTAATTGATTTGTGATAATGTCTAAAATTGTGAAAGAAAATTTTTAAATAATTTTTTAAAAAGTATTCCATTTTTTTGGTGAATATGTTATAATGAGCTTGACCTAATATATAAGGAGGCTTATTTATGAAATATAATATCGTAGGCAGAAAAGTTAATCTCAGAGATAATTTTAAAGAGCGTGTTTACAAGAAACTCGGCAAGTTTGAGAAAATCTACTCGGAAGACGCAGAAGCCAATGTAAAAGTAACTCTTGAAAAGAACCGTCAGACAGTCGAAGTAACAATTTATGACAACGGCATGACATACCGTGCAGAGAGCACCGCTCCCGAAATGAATGATGCACTTGACGCTGTTGTGGATATACTCGGCGGTCAGATAAGAAAAAATAAAGCCAAACTCAGCAAAAAACTCAGAGCAGATTCCATTGAACAGTATTTTGCGGAAGAATCCGATACAGATGTACTCCCCGAAGAAAGCTATAATGTCGTAAAGACAAAGAACTTTGTTGTAAAGCCTTTGAGCGTGGAGGAGGCTATTCTCCAGATGAATATGATAGGTCATGAGTTCTTCATGTTCCTCAACAGTGCAACCAATCAGCTTTGTGTGGTTTATAAACGTAAGGACAACACATACGGACTTTTAGAGCCTGAGTATTGATTTTTAAAAAAAATTTTTTGCCCCCTTGTGAAAAAAGGCATGAGGGGGCATTTATTGTACAAAAAATTACCTATGCAGTATGATATAATACAGCAAAAAGAGTGGAGAGTTGAGAGTGCAGAGTGGAGTTGACAGGTTGAAAATAAATTGAGAAGTGCAATAACTTCACTCTCCACTCCCCACACTCCACTCTAATAAAAAATTGGAGGAAAAAACTATGGAAAATTTTATTAAACCGCCCGTTGAAGTGAGATATGCAGAGGAGCTTGCCGCCCTTAAAGCAAACGATACAGGAAGAAAACCCGAAAATTGGTATCTTTCGCCAAAGGCTGTCAGAACTTTTATACTCGGTTCAAGCAAGGGGATAAAATATGACGGAAAAGTTGTGAATATCAAAAAGAAGTTTTTCGGAAATGATGCGTTGGTAGAAAGATGTATCATAACGCTTGCAGGCAGTCGTGGATTGATGTTGGTAGGCGAGCCGGGTACGGCTAAAACCATGCTGTCGGAACTGCTTTCGGCAGCGATAAGCGGAACAAGCACCAATACCGTGCAGGGTACGGCAGGAACAACCGAAGATATGATAAAATACAGTTGGAACTATGCACTTTTATTGGCAAAAGGTCCCGTAAAAGAAGCATTGGTGCCGTCACCGCTGTATGTCGGCATGACAAAGGGCATTATTACAAGATTTGAGGAAATTACAAGAACGCCTGCCGAAATTCAGGACAGTTTGATTTCCGTGATGAGTGATAAAGTTTTGAATGTGCCCGAATTGGAAGATGACGGCTTGATATTTGCCAAGTCGGGATTTAATATCATAGGAACGGCTAATATTAGAGATAAAGGCGTTAATGAGATGTCGAGTGCGTTGAAAAGGCGATTTAACTTTGAAACGGTCAATCCTGTTAAAGATGTTCGGCTTGAAAAGCAGATTATTTTGAATGAAGTGGAACAGAGTGCCATAGCCGATCATATAGAAATGCCGATAGATACAGATGTAGCGGAACTTTTGGCAATAACGTATCACGAGTTAAGAGAGGGCGTTTCTGAAAGCGGTATGAAAATAGATAAGCCGTCAGCGGTAATGAGTACAGCAGAGGCAGTATCTGTATTTTATCAGACACTTTCAAATGCATGGTATTATGAAGAAAAAATCAGCCTTGCAGAGTTGACACAGAATTTAAACAATGCGGTCTGCAAGGATACAAAAGACGACTTGGAAAAGCTGAAAGCCTATTTTAATACGGTAGTGAAATTTAAGTCTGAAAAGCTGGGTGGAATATGGAAAGAATTTTACGAAACAAAGAAATATTTGAAATAATCCCGTTTGACTATCAACAGAAAATACTGTATTTTCCGATAAGGCATCACAGTCCCGTATGTTCGTTTCACCTGCTGAATGTCATAGAGGAATACAAGCCCGATTGCATATTAGTGGAAGGTCCTCAAAATTCGGATAAGTTGATACCGATATTAACCCATGAGGAAACAAAACTCCCCATAGCATTTTATTATTATTACAAAGATACTCAGCAGCTTATCAACGAAAATGCAGAGGATTATAAATGCTATTATCCTTTTTTAAATACGTCGCCCGAATACAATGCACTTTTGCAGGCAACTAAAAGAAATATAGATTGTGGATTTATCGACCTGCCGTATGGTGAGATTTTAATACACAGCAGTAAAAAGTCAAATACATACAATGATGATTACTATTTGAAAGAAAGCAAGTTCTTTGAAAAAATATGCGAAAAAACCTCTACAAGAAATTTTGAGGAATTTTGGGAGAATTATTTTGAGATAAAAGGCTTGTATATGCCGACTGACGAGTTTGTTGCAAACATGATGACATACTGCTATGAAAAATTCATGGCGGAGAATATTTTGAAAGCGTCTGAAACGCATGAAAGAGTGCTTGTGGTAACGGGCGGATTTCACACACACGGTTTATACAAATTGACAAGTTCGGGCAATACGGGCAAAAAACTGAAAGTGCATAAGTTCAATGAAAAGGTGCAGAATGTGTATGCCATGATATATTCCTTTGAGGCGGCAGACGCTTTAAACGGCTATGCGTCGGGTATGCAAAATCCCGGATTTTATGACAAAGTCTGGAAGGGCATTATAAACGGTGAAGAAAGCATACATGAAGTATATGATAATGTTGTCCTTGACACGCTTTTGCAATGTGCGAAAAACTCTGCAAAGGAAAAATTGCTTATCACCATGTCGGATATATCTTCGGCAGTGACAATGTATAAAGGCTTGTGTTCCGTGAGGGATAAGCAGGCACCCGGATTATATGAATTATATGACTGTGTGCAAAGTTGCTTTGTAAAGGGAGAACTGAATGCGGCAAGTGATGTTCCGTTAAGGATACTGAGCGAAATTGCAACGGGAAATGAAATCGGACATCTTTGCAGTACAGCAGAGAAAATCCCTGTTATACAGGACTTTGACGAACAATGCAAAAAATATCGCTTAAAAGTGGATAATGTCACGGAACAGGAAATTGAACTTGACATATTTTCAAAGCCGTCACACATGGAGATAAGCCGTTTATTTTACAGAATGGGCTATTTGAAAACGGAGTTTGCAAGAAGAATAAAGGGTGCAGATATTTTAAATAACAAAGACAGAAGCAGAATCCGTGAAACATGGATATATAAAAGAACGGTGAATACAGATTCTGCATTGATAGATGTAAGTGTGTATGGTGCAACGATAGAGGAAATTTGTAAAACCATGTCTGCACGTCAGATAAAAGACGAACAGAAATGCAGTAACGCTGCAAAATTATATGTAGAATGCTTTTTAATGGGAATAGAAATTACAGATGAATTTGCCGTAAAGACAGATGAAATCATTATCAATGACGGAGATTTCTTTTCACTTGGCAGGGGCTTGTATTATTTCAATATGCTTGATACGCTGAAGAAAATGTACAATGCAGAGGGAATTGTAACGGAATATTTTTTGGAGAAGTGCTTTCAGAAAATATTGATAATGTTACCGTCAATGATGAATGTAGATTCCGACCATGCCGGTGAATGTATCAAAATATGCAGAATGATGTATAATCTTGTCACGGGAGATGTCTTGAACGGGGAATATGAAAATTTGTTTGACACGTTCAGGACTATGGTGGAGAATGAAAATCCCGAACCGTCTTTATATGGGGCTGTACTAGGGCTTTTGTATGGAAGTGACAATGCATATAAAGAGGATATAAAGCAGGCTTTGAATGCATATATGACGGGCAGCGAGGAGATAAAAAAACAGGGTGCTGTATTTTTGCGTGGACTTTTCACGACGGCAAGAGATATAGTTTTAGTGGGAAATGAATTTATCATCATAACGGATAAGCTTGTAAGCGGTCTTGAAGCGGAGGATTTCATGGAGATACTGCCCGAACTGAGATTGGCATTCAGCTATTTTACACCGTCTGAAATTGATGAAATCGCAAAGAAAGCAGCGGCACTTTACGGAAAGTCAAAGGAAGAAATGAAAAAGAGTTTGGAAATATATCAATATCTTTATGCAGAGGGAATACACCTTGAAAGCGAAATATTAAGGGGAACGGATATATGAGTGTTGCAGAGGAAAATTTGAACAGGTGGCGACTGATACTCGGCAAAAATTCCGAAAATCAAATAGAATTTACGGGAGAGTACTCGGAAAGCATAAGCTATCAGGATATGGAAGAAACGCTTGATTATTTATATAGTCAGGAATACGGAGAGGAAGTTCTGAGAAAGGGCGGTACGGGGAAATCTCAGTTAAACGCTGCAAAGTGGATAGAGAAAGCAAGAAAATTATTTCCGAAAAGGACTGTTGAAGTCCTTGAAAAGCAGGCTTTGGAGCATTTCAATTTGACGGAACTTTTGACGGATAAAAAAGTGTTGGAAAAAATGGAGCCTAATACAGACTTGCTTAAAACCATATTGCAGTTCAAGCACTTGATGAAAAGTGACGTTATTGCGGAGGCAAAGAAGATTATTAAAAAAGTCGTTGACGAGATAACGGAGAAGTTGCAGACGGATATAAGAAAATCCCTTTTGGGCAAGCTTAACAGAAATATGCCGTCAAATGTAAAGAGCATGAAAAATCTGGACATCAAAAAGACGATTGCAAGGAATTTGAAAAACTACGACACGGAAAATTCACGGCTTGTATTGAAAAACGTGTATTTCAGCAGTCGTGTAAAGAGATTTAATAAATGGAATATAATCATAGCGGTAGATGAAAGCGGTTCTATGCTTGACAGCGTGATATACAGTGCAGTCATGGCAGGCATATTTGCAAAACTGCCTATGATAGATACAAGGCTTGTGATATTTGATACAAATGTAGTGGATTTGAGCGGATATATAGATGACCCTGTTGAAGTACTGATGGGAATGCAGTTGGGCGGAGGTACGGATATAAACGGTGCGTTGAGTTATTGTGAGAGCCTTTGCGAAAATCCTCATAATACAATATTTGTTACAGTAACGGATTTATATGAGGGCGGAAGTACGCAGAATTTACTGAGGACTTGTGCGGATATTATTTCAAGCGGAAGCAAAATGATATTTCTGACGGCACTCGACAGGGACGCAAATCCTGCTTATGATAAGAACGTTGGGCAGAAATTGGCTGATATGGGGGCATTTGTGGGAGCAATGACACCCGAACAGCTTGGAGATTATATCGGAAAAATGATAAGCTGAGAGGGGTGACATTGTGGGAGAATTGATGAATGCGATACAATCGGCAAATGACGAATATTTAACGGGCTTGACGAATAAAGGAACTGTCAAAAGGGCATACAAGGACATGGAAACAGCGGAAATTTCCGCTGAGTATGGTGAAAGCGAAATTACTGTTAATGTCGGAGAGGAAAAATGCACGATAAAAAATCCTTTGGCAGAGAGTAAATGCAGTTGTCCTTCAAGAAGTATATGCAGGCATATTATCACGGCAATTTTGTGGTTAAAGGGAAATGTAAAGGAAGAAGTGCCCGAACCCGAACAGAAACAGCCCGATAAAGCATTGATAAATGAATTGTCGGCATACCCTTTGAAAATGCTTGAAAAGGCTATGAAGAAAAAATATTTCACAGATTTCATGCAGAAAGCTCAAAAGGGAATTTTGCCCGATATAGAGGAAAGCGGAATTATATCGGTTAAAGTGGAAGATATGACGGTGAGATTGATAAATCCGCTGGAGTATTCCACTTGCAGTTGTCACAGCAAGGAGTTGTGCAGTCATAAGGCGTCGGCTATTCTTGCATGGCAGATAAAGCATAAAATCATTGAGCCGAAAGTTGAAAAAGCCGTTTCGGTGGAGATAGACGTTTCAAAGGCACGTGACACGGCGGAATATGCATTGAAATTCCTGTCGGGGATATTGTCAGACGGTCTGGTGAGATTGTCTGAGGACATGGCGGAACAGGCTGAAACAGTTGCGGTAATGTGTCATAATGCAAGATTGGCAGATAGTGAAAGGCAAATTCGAGAGATAGGCAGTCGCCTGGAAAAGTATATTGCACACTCACCCGAATTCAATTCCAAAAAGCTGTATTTTCTCATAATGGAAAGCATGGGTTTGCTTGAAAAGATTTTGCAGGCAGAAAATGCGGAAGAAATGCAGAAATACTCGGGCGAGTTCAAAGCAGAATATATTTTGTGCGGGGACATGGAATTGATACCCGTTTCATACAGGCATTTTTCCTCACTTGACTATGAGGGAAATATTTATTATTTTCTGAATAAAGATGTGAATGCGGAAAATAAATTTCTGACATACTCGGACATAAGACCGAAATTTTATGAAACAAACCGCAGGCATACCTATACAGGCGGAATATGGGGCTTGACGGGAAATATGAACGATATAATGAAATGTGAGATACGGCTGAAAAATCCGAAAGTTGCCAACGGCAAGCTGTCATCATCAAGCGAAACCACAGCCACTCTTACAGGTAAAAAAAGTATGAACTGTTCGGCAGTCTATGGGAATATGTACACGGATTTTGCAAAGATGATAAGAGAAGTTTTTGCAAAGAAAACGCAGGGTGAAAGGCTTGTATTTGTGGCGTGTGAAAAGTGTATCGGTTCGGAATTTGACGAGATAACCCAGACACAGAAAATTTTGATTGAAGATAAATATAACAACCGTCTTTTTCTGAAAGCGAGATATACAAGTGAAAGCAAGGATATGATAGACAGGATTTCGAGAATAGGAAGTATCATGCTGAATAATCCCGCTGTAAATTATGTGATATTCGGAAGTGTGTATATAGAGAACGGGGAGTGCAGTATCTATCCGATAGGGGTGTATGATGATATATATGTGTCAAAGGTATTGCAGAAAACCACGTATTTTTCGGAGAAAGAACAGGCATACAAATTTTTTGCACACTTGTTTGAAGAAGTGCAGAGTATGCTTGGCGATGTGATACAATGCGGTATCAATTCATTCGACTTATACACGCAAATAAGCGACAATGCCGATGAAAGCAGAAAAATGGGTTTGCTTGAATTGGGAAATATGCTGGAAAAGCTGTCGGAGATGTTCGGGGCGAAAAATCATACATACAGTAATGATAATTCCAAAATAGTGGAGTTGCTTGGGAAAATATATGCCTATCTTGAAAAGGGGATTTCCATGACGGAAGTGCATATAGCAATATCAAATTTAAAAAAGGAGATTGAGTAAAAATGGATTTAATGAACGTGCATTCCAACAAGGTTTATAAAGAGATGGTGGAGGGAATATCAAGCCTGCCGATAGACCGTGCAGACGTGCAGAGGGCAGAGGAATTTTTTGATTTCTCGAAAGACATGGATTTGAGCATACTGGAAAATGTGGGACACTATCAGTTTGAAAACATCAAAAGTAATGCTTGTGCCAATGTGATGTACAACTTGGTGAGGGAAGATGACAAAGAATACGGTGACAGATATGTATTGTTTCTTGACGCACTGGGCGGAAATACAATAGGCAGGTGTCTGGAAGCATACGGCTTTGAGAGAACTTATATGCAGAATACACAGTTTGCCTATCGCATAATGAATGCGTATAAAAGGAAGTATGACGCAAGACAGGCTAAAATGAAAGTAATGGCGATAGTGGCACAATACGATATTGATAATATCGTGTCGCAGTATCTCATAAAAAACGCAAAAACGGACAGTGAGTTGTTTTATCAGGCAGGGAAATATTACTGCAATTCACAGTATTCCAATTCAAAGCTGAAATTATATGCTTATGCCCTCGCATACACAAAGCCCGAAGATAAACAGGGTTTTCTTGATAAATTGAAATCGCTTGTGGTATCAAGTCCCGAAAGCGATGCCATAAAAGATATGACGGAAACGGTTTTGAAAAATGCGGAATATCACGTCAATAACAGCGATGTAATGAAATTTCTCATGCCTATCATGTTCATGTCAATGAACCACAGCGAAAAAATAAAGAACTTTTTACAGGGGTATATCAAGGGAAAAGAAATGCAGTTTTTGAAAGCACTTTATACAAATGTGCCGATAAGCTATTTTGAAGATAATGTTGACAGAGTGTTTGAAATGGCGGTAGAAGGTCATGTTGACGGCTATGCAACGGACTGTATCAAGCAGGCAGTCAAATATGCGTGGAAAGTGCAGGAGAACGGTCAGAAAGCGGAATTGATGCTTCACGGGTTTGCAAAGAGATACCCGAAACAGTTTATATATGTAATGACGCTGAATGAAGAAATCAAAATGAGCAACAACGGACCATATTACTTCAATAAGCCCACAGCGGAAACTTACAGTGCATTTTATGACTTGATGTACAGGATACTGAAAAAGGAAAATCCGAAAGCCGTTGAGGAAGAAAAAATTGATTTTGAAAAGGTGCAGTTGAATTTTGCGGTATCGGAGGAAATCGGCAAGTCGCATATTGCCACAGAGGAAATAAGAGCATACCTGTCGGGTGAGGAAGATTTGTCTGTATTGGAGCCGTATTTTGACAGCCTTGCAGGAAATTTCCAATCGTGCAATAATTATTACAGCCGTTACACGAACATCAGCCGAAACATAGATACTTGTGCCAAAAAAATAGGCTTTTTCAAAAGAAAATATTTGGCATTAAAGG
>ONIF01000275.1 GCA_900317795.1 uncultured Eubacteriales bacterium
GCACGTCAAGCCTTTATCACACAAATCAATACTTCCCGTTAATATGCCTTTATCCAAAGACCTGCTGTCTTTACAAGCTATTTTTGTATCGGGTGAAAGTATTGCCGTAACCTTGCAGGAATTGAAATCCACTTTGTTCACATATCCCACAAGCCCCTTTTCTGTTATGACAGCGTCATTCAGCGATACTCCGTCATATATACCCCTGTCAAGCGTGAACCCGTAAAAACTTTCATTCACATCTCTCATTATGACCTTTGCCGAACACAAATCATAATTCCTGTATTCCTCTTTTATATCCAGAAAAACCGCCAATTCTTCATACTTCTCTTTTATATCATAGTAATCTGCAAGCATATCATTCAAACGTGTATTTTCTTCAATCAGCTTGCTGTTTTCCTTTTCAAGCTCGGAACGGCTTTTTTGAGGTGTCAACGCATTTCCTGTATCTTCCACCGCTCCCGTCAATACATACTGCATGGGCGTTACGATAAACCCCGTCACAAAATTATATATATATCCATTCCCTGCCGTCATAATCGACAATATTCCCAATACTCCCAGAGTGACTAAAAGCACTTTCAGTCCTTTTCCCTTTTTCATTGAAAAAACTCCCTTTTAGTTCCTGCTGAAATCAGTAAGAATAAGTCCTTCATTATGCTCCAAAGCCCAATTTATATTCCACTCACTTGAGAAAAGCAAAAGATGTTTTCCCTTCAAATCCTGTATGCGTTTTGTATCTGATGTGAGATTTAATTTCTTGGGGTCAATATCTTCATTGTCTATCCAGCGAATGAGTTCGTAAGGCATACTTTCCATGATAATGTCCACGTTATACTCATTCTTCATTCTGTATTCAAGCACCTCAAATTGAAGAACGCCTACAACGCCTACTATAATTTCCTCCATGCCTCCGCCTAAATTCTGAAACATCTGTATAGCACCCTCTTGTGCTATCTGCGACATTCCCTTTACAAACTGCTTTCTCTTCATGGTATCTTTGATACGTACTCTTGAAAAATGTTCGGGTGCAAATGTCGGAATACCCTCAAATTTCACTTTCTTTGACGGTGAACAAACCGTATCACCGATAGAGAAAATGCCCGGGTCAAATACGCCTATAATATCGCCTGCATAGGCTTCATCAATAACTTCCCTGTCCTGTGCCATGAGTTGCTGTGGCTGTGAAAGACGCATTTTCTTATCACCCTGAACGTGATACACTTCCATAGATTTATCATACCTGCCCGAACAAATTCGCATGAATGCAATTCTGTCACGGTGGGCTTTATTCATGTTAGCCTGAATTTTAAACACAAATGCAGAGAAAGTATCATCAAAGGGATTAACTTCCCCCTCAACTGTACGTCTTGGCAAAGGCGGAGTTGTCATTTTCAAAAAGTCCGCCAAAAACGGCTCTACACCGAAATTTGTCAAAGCTGAGCCAAAAAATACAGGTGTCAGTTTGCCGTGACGTACAGCATCCAAATCAAGTTCATCTCCCGCACCCTCCAAAAGTTCGATATCATCACGGAGAGTTTGTGCAAGGGTATCGCCTATTTTATCATCAAGTTCGGGGTCGTCTGCCCTGAGTTCCTGCATTTCAACTTCCTTTTGACCGTTATTTGCCGTAAATGCAAGAATTTCCTTGCTTGCAAAGTCATAAACTCCCTTAAATTCTTTTCCACAACCAATGGGCCAATTCATCGGACAAGTATGTATGCCGAGAACTTCCTCTATATCGTCCATAAGTTCATAAGGGCTTTTTGCCTCTCTGTCCATTTTGTTTATGAAAGTGAATATTGGTATATCTCTCAGTAAGCACACTTTAAAAAGCTTTCTTGTCTGAGCCTCGACACCCTTTGAAGCGTCAATTACCATGACAGCGGAATCCGCTGCCATTAAAGTTCTGTAAGTATCCTCCGAAAAGTCCTGATGTCCGGGGGTGTCGATTATATTTACACAATAGCCGTTATAATTGAACTGCATAACGGAAGATGTAACGGAGATACCTCTCTGTTTTTCAATCTCCATCCAGTCGGAAACGGCGTGTTTATCGGATTTTTTGCCCTTTACAGAGCCTGCTGTCTGGATAGTTCCCGTATAAAGCAACAATTTTTCCGTCAAAGTGGTTTTACCTGCGTCGGGGTGCGATATTATCGCAAATGTTCTTCTTTTTTCAATCAAATCTCTGTTAGTAGGCAATTCCTTTTCCTCCATCACTATAATTTTACAGACAATTATTATAAAACAAAATCCCGAAAAAATCAATGAAATTTTTTGATACAAAAAGAAAATCCGAGCTGGCAGGAAAATCAGTTCGGATTTTTCATTGTTAATTCTTTTTCGGTTGTTTCAGCTCAATCGGCAGTTCGGGAGAATTTTTTGTCGGGGTATAGTCGGGCGATATGAGATATTCATACAACTTTCTGTTGATACCGAAATTTTCTTTCATGCCTTTAAAATTCCATGCTTTAATGTGTTCATTGATAATGGAATACCAGTTTATCATGTACATCTTCTTGGAAATTCTGTCTATGGAGTGCTTATATTTGTCATAAGCGTTGTTAAGGCAGACATAATTTTTGATAAAAAGTATGGACAAAAGCAGGTGATTGACTTTTTTCATATCCATTGTGGACATAATAGAACCGCCACGCCTTTCATAATAGTAAAGCGGTCTGCTTGTAACGGAAACCCTGTTTGCATGGAAAAACACACGGGGACTTGTTGCCACGTCTTCAAAATATATTTTCGGATAGATAATATGATTGTCCGTGAAAAGCGATTTTTTATACATCTTGTTCCATGCAAAGCTGTGCAGATACTTGTCACTGATAAGCATATTCAGAGCCTTTTCCGTATCAAACACGCCCGATTTGATACGGCTGAATGACGGCAGAACTATCTTTGACATCAAGAAAGAATTGTAAAAACTGCAATAGGATATGTCTGCACCATTTTTTACGCACTCATCATACAGCACCTGCAAATACTCTTTATGTATGCAGTCGTCACTGTCTATAAAAACGACATATTCACCTTTTGCACGTTCAAGACCGTAATTTCTCGCATCGGAAAGACCACCGTTTGTTTTGTGAAAGAGAGTAAAGCGTTCATCTTCCTTTGCAAATTTTTCCGCAAGTTCCGCACTTTTATCGGGTGAACCGTCATCTATCATCAA
>ONIF01000006.1 GCA_900317795.1 uncultured Eubacteriales bacterium
TCTTTTTTAGTAGCTTCAAGCATAACGTGTACGCTGTATTCATCTCCTGTCAGACCGAGCAGTTCTACATTAAGATTTGGATCGGAACTTGTAAATGTAATGTCACTGCCGGAATATAATCCCATTGAGTTCATATTTCCTCCAAAAAATTCTTCAAACACCAACTGCACACCGCCATTTGCATTGATAGCCGTTGTACCGACTATAAGAGCTGTTGCAAGGGTAGCGGCTATGACTGTGAGTTTAAAAGCCTTTCCGAAAGGCTTTTTCTTTTTGTGCAGAGCGAGCTGTGACAGGACATTGTTTTTTATCGTATGGCTTGAAATACCTGTATGTTCGCATACGGTGCTTTCGGGAATGTCCAGCAGGTCATCGTTCCATTCATTGAAAAGATTTTTGAAAGTCGTTTTCATAAATCATATCCCCTTTCAATAAGTTTCGTTTTGATTTTATCTCTTGCACGCCTCAATTTAGATTTGACGGTATTGATATTAAGATTCATGACTTCGGCAATTTTTGCAGTATTCTGTGAATAGTAGTAATATCTGACAATAATTTCCCTCTCGGGCATTTGGATTTCGGAGATAATTTCACGAAGTTCAGCGGCAAGCTGTTTATTTTCGACTTCGGCAGATATGGAAAAATCATCTTCGGGATCATAGTCATCAATATTCAAGAGTTGGTGAGCGGACATGGAAGAGATTTTGTTCAAAGCCCTCGTTTTAGCGATACGGCAGATATATCCTTTCAGCTTGTCCTCAATGATATTGTCTGCATTTTTCCAGAGGGTAACAAAAACATCCGTAACAGTTTCTTCGATATCCTCTTTGGAGAGTGAGCCTTTTGAAACATTGAAGATGACAGCCGAAACGAAAGGAGTATATTTTTCTATAATTTGTTCAAGAGCCTTTTGGTCTTTGTTTTGAAGTCTTGGAATAAGCTTATTGTCGTTCAAGACTCTCACACTCCTTTTATTGTATTGAAGTACTTCTGTATATAATAACAGGCGGAGTAAGGATTTGGGTGCAGAAAATGTTTCACGTGAAACATTTTTTTAATGATAAATAAGGAATGAGGAATATTTTTCTATTCCTCACTCCTCATTCCACATTCTTCATTTTACGGAAACGAAAAGGACAGTTTTCCTTACATAGAAAACTGTCCACTTTCAAAATAACCATAGCGGGTTGTGGTTAGCTATTTAATAAGCCGAAACATTCGGCACAATTTGCAATAGAAATCATTCCATTAAGTATTATATTATAGAGAAACACAAAAAAGTTGCTTTAAAAGAAATAAAGGTATTTTTTTAATAATACCTAAAGTATATAATTCACTTTTGAGGGATATACATAAGGTAATTGAAAAAGCAGCAGTTCCCGATTGCGTAACACAATCGGGAACTGCTGCTTTTTTAGGAGGAATGTATATGAAGTAAACTTATAATCTTATGTGTCATCTCCGAAGTAAAACAACTCCTCAAACTTTTTGTCGAGGGCGATACAGAGGAGAAGTGCGAGTTTGGCACTGGGACAGAACTGGTTATTTTCGATAGAACTGATAGTTTGCCTTGAAACGCCGACCATTTCGGCAAGCTCCCCTTGAGAGATTCTTTTTTCCGCACGGGCAATTCTTAATTTATTCTGAAAAACTATACCATTCATCACGCACTCACCATAAAGAATAATACAGCTGTAAGAGCTGCGGCAACACCTGTCAAAACTCCTGCAATAAGATATGCGGTTTTTCTTATATTTTTATATTGATAGAGGAAAGTGGTGCAAAGGTAAGCGGTAATAATTGCAGCAAACTCATAGAACATCTGATGATGGCAGAGCCTATATACACTGAACACAAGGCACAACACACCGACGACAACCGCTCCGACACCGAAAGAGGTATTATATATTTTCTGTTCTCTTTCATCAAGAGAGTTGCGATTTTGTTTTTTATTTTTGTCGAGGATTTCCTTTTTATCCATAAAAGCCTCTCCGTTCAGACATTCTGTTCTCAAAATTTTCCGTGGTTTTATATTAACATAGAAAAGGGAATTTGTCAAGTATTCTTGACAGAATTTCTTTCAAACTTGTCAAAAAAAATCAAATTGTGCAATTATTGACCAAAAGTGCGGGAAGCTGTTGAAAAAACGAAATATTTATTATTGCACAGTTGTCAACAGTGTGATAAAATATGCTTAAAGTGCATTTAATGTAATGACGGAGAGTATGAAAAACTTTCCTGTTACAGAGAGTGGTTATATAAATTGGGGGCTTAATATATGAAATTGGAGAAACTGCTTGAGAGTGCGGAGTACGAGCTTTTACAAGGAAGTCTTGACATTGAAATATCAGATGTGATATACGATTCAAGGAAGATCGTAAAGGGTTGTGTATTCGTGTGCATGATAGGAGCAAACTTTGACGGACACAGCTTTATAGAAAAAGCAGTTGAACAGGGAGCGGCGGCGGTAGTTGTCAGCAGAGATGTAAATATAGAGGGCGTTACGGTTGTAAAGACAGAGGACACAAGAAAAGCATTGGCATTGATGAGTGCAGAGTATTTCGGCAGACCTGCGGAAAAGCTTAAAACAATAGGCATAACGGGCACAAAAGGAAAGACTACCAGTGCATTTATGATAAAGGCTGTACTTGAAAAGGCAGATATAAAGACAGGCATAATAGGCACGATAGGAATAATCATAGGTAACGAGATAACCAAAACGTCAAATACAACTCCCGAATCCTATGAACTGCATAGAGCCATGAGAAATATGGTAGATAAAGGGTGCAAGTGTGCGGTGATGGAGGTATCATCACAGGCACTAAAGTTATACAGAGCTTATGGAATCAATTTTGATTATGGAATGTTCACGAATTTGTCGCATGACCATATAGGCGGAGTGGAACACGCATCTATGGAGGAGTATATAGAGTGTAAGTCAAGGCTGTTCAGTCAATGTAAAGTCGGGATTGTCAATGCAGATGATAAAGTTACTCCGATTATTATTGAGAATAACACTTGCGAAAAAATAGAAACATTCGGATTTGGCGAGAATGCGGAATTAAGGGCAAAAAATGAGCATCTCATATCTGATTTTGGGTATATAGGCGTACATTTTGAATCTGAGGGGGTATTGAATATGTCGGTAGATGTAGATATCCCCGGAAAGTTCAATGTATATAATGCCCTTTGTGCAATGGCTGTATGCAGGCATTTCGGAGTAAGTAAAGAAAATATATATGACGGTTTGAACGAAGTGAAAGTAAAGGGCAGAGTTGAAACGGTGAAAGTAAATGGGAATTATACTTTGCTGATAGACTATGCACATAATGCGGTAAGTATGGAAAATGTGCTTGAAACGTTAAAGGAATATAAGCCGAACAGACTGATAACATTGTTTGGAGCGGGCGGAGGACGTTCAAAAGACAGGCGTTATGAAATGGGAGAAATATCGGGTAAACTTTCGGATTTGTCGGTAGTGACTGAGGACAATTCGAGATATGAAGATGTAATGGATATAATAGGGGATATAGAAAAGGGGCTTGCCAAGACTGACGGAAAGTATATTGTAATTCCCGACAGGACAGAAGCAATAAGATACTGCATAGAGAATGCGAAAGACGGAGATATAATAGTACTTGCAGGCAAGGGACACGAAGATTATCAGGATAAAATGGGAGTAAAGACACACTATGACGAAAGGGAAGTTATCAAAGAGATAATAGGAGGTGCAGTGAATGATTGAGATGACGGCAGGGGAAATTGCAAAAGCAGTTGACGGAGTTTTGATTGGAAACGGTGACACGGTAATAACGGATGTGCAGTATGACAGCCGAGCCGTAAAAGAGGGAACGTTGTTTGCAGCGATAAAAGGCGAAAAGGTTGACGGTCATAAATTTATAAAAGAATGTTTTGCCAAAGGGGCGGCAGCGGTTTTCACCGAGAATGAAGTTCCGGAAAATTCAACGGGCTGTTATATAGAAGTAGAAAACAGTCGTTTAGCCTTGCAGAAGCTTGCGGGATATCATAGGAGTAAGCGGAATGTAAGATTGATAGGAATAACGGGCAGTGTCGGAAAGACGAGTACCAAAGAGATGATTGCGGCAGGGCTTTCAAAAGGTTTCGACGTAATGAAAACACAGGGAAACAAAAACAGTCAGATAGGCTTGCCCATGACAATGTTTGAAATAGAGGAACATAATGAAATTGCGGTAATAGAGATGGGCATGAGCGAGTTTGGGGAGATGGACAGGCTTGCCGACATAGCAAGACCGAATATAGCGGTAATGACAAATATAGGAGTTGCCCATATAGAAAACCTGGGTACGAAAGAAAATATTTTAAAAGAGAAGTTCAGGATAACGAAATACTTTGATAAAGACGGAGTATTGTTTTTAAACGGAGATGACGTACTTTTAAAAAGCCTGCATGGAAAACAGGAATTTAAGACCGTGACATTCGGTCTTGATAAAGAGAATGATTTTTACGCAGAGGAGATAACTCCTAAGGGATTTCATACCAAGTTTGTATGTTGCTTTGGCGGAGAGAGAGTTGAATTGAATATTCCTGCATTGGGAGAGCATAGTGTAAAGAATGCACTTGCGGCATTTGCAGTAGGAAAACATCTTGGACTTGATGAAAAGACGATACAGTTGGGATTGATGACGTATCAAAATGCCCCTATGCGACAGCAGATACATGAAATGAAAGATTTCATATTGATAGACGACAGTTATAATTCAAGTCCCGACGCTGCAAAAGTATCTTTGAACGTTCTGAAAAGCGTCGCAAAGGGAAAGACAATAGCAGTATTGGCGGATATGCTTGAATTGGGGGAGAAGTCCGAAAGCGAGCATTACGGAGTTGGAAAGCACCTTGCGGAACTTGGAATAGATACGCTTGTTGCGGTAGGAAAGCTTTCGGGAAATACAGCAAGGGGAGCAGAAGAAAACGGCTGTAAAGAAGTTGTGATGTTTGAGAATAACGGACAGGCGTATGAATATTTGAAGAAGATAATAGAAAAGGAATGTGCAGTGCTTGTAAAGGGTTCAAGGGGAATGCACACAGATGAAATAGTAAAAAAAGTCCTTTCGGACTTTTAAAATATTAAATTTAAAGGAGATATTAAAAATGGACGAAAACAAGAGTAAATTTGAGATGCCGGATATTGACGAGCTTGCCGAGAAGCTTGACGAGCCTGTTGAGGAAAAGTATGAGCTGCCTGAGGAGCTGAAAGAAGAAAAGCCGGAGATAGATTCAAAGATAAATCCGTCACGTGCGGTAGGACCCAACGGTGAAAGCTCAACAAAGCAGAACGGGGATTTCATGCCTAATCTTCCGAATTACAGCGGAGATGAGCCGGGCAGACCTGTGGCAATGCGTGGAATGATATTGAGTATATGCAGTGTTGCCCTTGCATTGATATGTAACTTTTTTGCAGGAATACCCGCAGCGGCAAACATTATCAATATTGTTGCACTGGTATGCGGAGTATGCGGAATCGTATTCGGGGCGATGGGCGGAAATCAGAATATTTCGTATAATATGCCAAGAGGTGCAATGTCATGGACAGGCATCATTCTCGGTATCATAGGAATATTGATAAGCGGAGTGTCATTTGCCTGCATAGCCGCTTGCTCGGGAATCAGGCAGGTCTTGGGAATGTAATGCTGCCGTTTATAGAATTTTGGGGTATAAGAATATCAATGTACGGTGTATGTGTATTTCTGGGAATAGTGTTCTCGGGGATACTCATTCACCTTAATACAAAAAAAAGGCGTGACTTCAATTATATTCAGATAATGAACATTCCGTTGTTTTGTGCGGCAGGTGCATTTATAGGAGCAAAACTGCTGTATTTTATCACAAGGCTGAATATATTTTTGAGTGCAAAGGCATGGGAAAATTTTCTGTATTCCTTTACGGAAGCGTGCGGAGGAATGGTATTTTACGGAGGGCTTTTTGGGGGAGTGCTGACGGCATATATATACTGCCGTCTTGCAAAGATAGATTTTAATTTATATGCCGATATATATGCCCCCGTGATACCGCTTTTCCATGCATTCGGGAGAATAGGCTGTTTTATGGCAGGGTGCTGTTACGGAGTGGAAAGCAGTTGGGGGGTAGTATATCATAATGAATATCTTGCACCGCCTGTGAATGATGTAACACGCTTGCCCATACAGTTGATAGAGGCTTGCCTAAATATAATCATCATGCTTATCCTGGTATTGCTTGATAAAAAGAGATTAAAAAAAGGCAGTCTGCTTGCCTTGTATTTTATCATATATGCAGTTGTAAGATTTGCAGACGAGTTTTTCAGAGGAGATGTGATAAGAGGATATTTTCTTTTTCTGTCAACATCTCAGTGGATAAGTATCATTGCGTTGGTGATAGGAATATATATGCTTTTAAAAAGATATGTATTGAATAAAGATAAGTATGAAAGACGGCTTCCGACGGGAGAAGTGCCTAACGGATATGTATATAACAGATATGCGGGAGCGGTTCTTCCCGATGAAATAAAAGAGGAAAGCAGGGGGGAATAATATGAAAAAGCTGTTGATATGTCTTATTGCAGGGGTTGTAGCAGTTTGTTTTACAGGCTGCGATGAAAAGCTCGTTGAAAACAGTGAAAATATGAATTCTGTTTCTGAGCAGTCAGATATTGCCATACCCGAAAGAAATTATCTGGTGCTTGTCAACCGTACAAACAAACTGCCCGATCATTATGAAAAGTCGGTAAATATCATTGAGGGAAAGAATTTTTTTGGCGGAGCGTTCAGAATAGAAGAAGAAACGTATGAACATTTTCTTGAATTAAGGGACAAAATGCTTTTGCAGGAAGTGCAGATAGAGATAAACCGTGCATATCTTGACGCAGATGAACAAAAGGACTTAATTGAAGAATACACAAAAGAGTATGGCGAGGAATATGCATATAACTATCAGGGCGAGCCGAATTATTCCGAGAATCAGACAGGATTGGGAATAGACCTTGCATTGTACTTTGCAGGGGAAAAGATAGATAAAGATAAAGAACTTATGCAGACAGAAGCCATACTCAAAGAGATACATTCCGTAATGGCAGAGTACGGATTTATATTGAGATACCCCGAGGTAAAAGTGCAGACAACCGACTTCATGTATCAGCCTTGGCATATAAGATATGTGGGTGAAGAAGCCGCAAAAGAAATATATGAACAGGGAATAACACTTGAAGAATACTTGTTGGGAGAATGAAAATGATAGGGATAATAGGAGCAATGGAAATAGAGGTCAGCGGAATTATTGCCAATATGACCGATATAAAGAATGAAATAATAAGCGGAAGTGCCTATACAAGCGGAAAAATTGACGGTAAAGAATGTGTTGTCGTCAAGTGCGGGATAGGCAAGGTAAATGCAGCGGTAGCGGCACAAACACTTATTTTAAAGTACAAACCCGATATGATAATTAACACGGGGGTAGGCGGAAGTACGAGCCTTAATACGCATATAGGCTATGTAGTGATAGCGGAGAACGTCATACAGCATGACATGGACACTACTGCAATAGGCGATAAAAGAGGAACTGTATTTCTGCCCGAGGGGAATATAGATTATATTCCATGCAGTAAAGAAGTGGTACAGAAACTTGAAAAGGCTTGTGAAAACATAGGTGAAACGCATTATGTAAAAGGTACTGTTGCGACAGGTGACCAGTTTATAACGGGAAATGCAAGACGTTCTGCATTGAATGAAGATTTCAATGCAATGGCGTGTGAAATGGAGGGCGGAAGTATCGGACAGGTATGCTATTTAAATAAAGTGCCGTTTGGAATAATCCGTGCCATATCGGACAGCATGAGTGAAGAAGATGACGCTGTTGAATACAGTATATTCAGTAAGACAGCCGCCAAAAAATCAATAGAAATAATTATTGAGTTCGTTAAAAACAGTTAAAACAAAAAGCCCGATTTCGTTATGAAAATCGGGCTTGTATTTTTTATTCGGTTGTATTTTGGGATTGAATTTCGGTATTTTCATCGGTAATTTCATTATCATTTGTATCTTCTTCATGGGTAGCTCTGGCAACAGCCACAACTTTGCTGTCATCAGCCATTTTCATAATTTTGACACCTCTGCCGGTTCTTGCAACTACGGATATGGTCTTTGCAAAAACTCTTATCATAACACCGTTGTCCGACATAATGATAATATCATCATCAAGGTCAACAGCCTTGATAGCGGCAACTTTGCCGTTTTTGGAAATCTTGTAGTTGTTGACACCCTGACCGGCTCTTGCATGGATAGGATATTCACTTTGAGGAGTAAGTCTGCCGAAGCCGTTTTCGGATATGGTAAAAACATAAGCACCATCTCTTAAAATAGACATACCGATAACTTCATCGTCATTCAAAAGTCTGATAGCCTTTACACCCTGAGAGGCTTTTCCCGAGGGGCGTATGGTATTTTCGGCAATATGCAGGGCTTTGCCGTTTGCAGTGGCAATCAGCAGGTCAGCATTTCCGTCGGTAAGGCGAACCCATGCCAATTCGTCACCCTCATTCAGCACAATAGCTTTTATACCGACTTTTCTCCTTGCGGAATGAAAATTGCCCGTAGCAATACGTTTGATAAGACCTTTTTTTGTCACCATGACAAGATACATACCTTCGTCGCCCGACTGAGGCATTTTTATCATTGAAGTAACCTTTTCATCGGGAAGAAGCTGTACAAGATTATTGATATTCATGCCTTTTGAGGTACGGGAACTTTCCGGTATCTCGTAGCATTTCATTTTATAAACTCTGCCGAGATTGGTGAATAATAGTGCATTGTCATGCGTATCACCGACAAACATATCAATAGGCACATCTTCGGCACGTCTGTTCATGCCCGAAATGCCACGTCCGCCACGTCTTTGTGTTTTGTAGATGTCGGCTTTCTGACGTTTGAGGTAACCGAAATTTGTCATGGTAACAACGCATTCTTCATGCGGTATAAGGTCCTCAATATCCACTTCACCGCTGATACTTTCGATTTTAGTTCTTCTCTCGTCACCGAATTTCTGTTTTATGGCATTGAGTTCTTTTTTGATGATGTCATAAACTCTTTCGGGTTTATCGAGAATATCTTTGAAGTCATCAATTTTGGCAAGGAGGGCAAGAAGTTCATCTTCAATTTTTTCTCTTTCAAGCCCCGAAAGCTGTCTTAAACGCATATCAACAATAGCCTGAGCCTGAATATCGTCAAGCCCGAAACGGTTGCAGAGATTTTGTTTTGCGGTTGCGGTATCGCTTGAAGAACGAATGATTTTGATAACTTCGTCAATGAAATCAATGGCGATTTTAAGACCTTCAAGAATATGAGCCCTTTCCTGAGCTTTTTTAAGGTCATACTTTGTACGTCTTGTAATAACGTCAAACTGGAAATCAATGTAATTTTGAAGCATTGATTTAAGAGTGAGAATTTTAGGCTCGCCGTTGACGATTGCCAGCAGGATAATACCGTAGGTTATCTGCATTTGAGAATTTTTATAAAGGTTATTGAGTACTATATTGGGAGAAGCCTCTTTTTTAAGAGAAATTTCGATATGCATACCGTTCCTGTCGGAATGGTCGTCAATATTGGAAATACCGCTGATTTTCTTATCTTTGACCATGTCGGCAATACTTTCAACTAGCCTTGCCTTGTTCACTTGGTAGGGGAGTTCGGTAACGGCAATTTTAAATCTGCCGTTTTTGTCCTCGACAATTTCCGCTTTTGCACGCACGGTAATCTTGGCACGCCCTGTCGCATAAGCGGCTCTGATACCGCTTTTGCCCATGATAACGCCTGCTGTCGGGAAATCGGGACCTTTTATGTACTCCATCAATTCATCAAGAGTGGCATCGGGGTTGTCGATAAGACATTTAACAGCGTCAACGACTTCGTTAAGATTATGCGGAGGGATATTGGTAGCCATGCCGACAGCGATACCCGTAGAGCCGTTTACAAGGAGATTGGGAAATCTGGAAGGCAATACAGAGGGTTCTTTTCTGCTGTCGTCATAGTTGGGAATGAAATCAACCGTTTCCTTGTCGATGTCGGTAAGCATTTCAACGCTTATTTTACTCATTTTGGATTCCGTATAACGATAAGCTGCGGGAGGGTCACCGTCAACAGAGCCGAAATTTCCGTGACCGTCAACGAGGATATATCTCATAGAGAAATCCTGTGCAAGCCTTACAAGAGCGTCATAAACAGAGCTGTCACCGTGAGGGTGATAGCGACCGAGAACATTTCCGACAGTAGTGGCACATTTTTTATAGGGCTTGTCGGGAGTAAGATTATCTTCATACTGTGAATAGAGTATTCTTCTGTGGACAGGCTTCAAGCCGTCACGGACATCGGGCAATGCACGTGACACGATAACGGACATTGAATAGTCAAGGAAAGATTTTTTCATCTCTCCCTCTATGTCAACGGGAATAATTTTTGAAATCTGAGGATTTTGCTGGTTGTTCAAGATATTCTGCACCCCTTATCTAATTCATAATTCATAATTCATAATGCATAATTATGAGTTAAGCGAGTTTTTTTGTAAAAGTCATTCTATGGAATTCAACATCTTTTCAAAAAGCTGTTGATTAAATTTTTTCATATTAAGCGGTCTTAACGTATCGGAATTGACAAAGCCGTGAGTAGTCGAGCCTTCCGCCATCAAAACACCGTCAAGCAGGACTTTATAGCCAAACTGTATTCTCGAAACGGTGAGTTTTATAACGGAGGTCTGTATAATAACCTCATCTTCATAGTGAATAGGTTTTATATATCTGCAATCAAGAGCGGAAAGCGGTAACATAACACCATCTTTTTCAAGCTGACTGTAACCGATACCAAGCATTTTGATAAAATTTGTTCTGCCGACCTCAAACCACACGGGATATACAGAGTGGTGAATAATGCCCATTTGGTCAGTTTCGGCATAACGTGCGGTTATAGGAGTTTCATTTATCATAGTTTTCAACCTCTTTTGAATAAATTGTTGAAAGAAAAAATCATTGCACATTGCACATTGCTAACTGCTAATTGCTAATTTCCTCCGGCATTGTTCCCGAAAGGAGAATGGCTTTGATTTCGTTATAGACTTCGGGTTCAATGACTCTTTCGGGAATAGCAAAACTCCTGTCATCATCATATATCATGATAATGCCGTCAAACTCTGCAATTTCAGCTTTTCCGTCAAGTTCGACAGACCAAGCCCCGTCATCTTTTCCGATATCTATGTGCGTAGGATAGATTTCGGCATCAATATTTTTACCGTCAGCCATGATTTTAGCAAGGTTTTTCATGTGAAAATGCGGTACAAGCCATATTACAGCCACCATAGCAAAACACAATATGCCGAAAAACAAGTTATAAACATTGTATTGTGAATTTGTTAAAAAGTATGTCAGCAGGAAAATCACTCCTGCAAGTGCAAATATAACGGTCTGTAAAACAGCACGTTTGCCCTTTGTTTTATAGAGCCTGCTGTGATACAGGCATTTATACATTTCGTTCTCCGTAAGGGAATATGAAATTTTTATTCCCGTTTCGGGAATTTCATATTCTTCTGCATCGTCATCGGCAACAAGTTCGGATTCAGAGCCGTCCCAATCGGGATTTTCGTCATTATTGCGGTTATTTTCGATTATTTCAAGCTCATGTGATATGTCATCAATAAGCTGTTCATCTCTATGTTCTTCAATTTCATTCCGCCCTTGCGGGTGGACAGGTTCATCTTTCATTCATTATCTCCCTTTTATTTTGTTTTACAAAAATGTTTCACGTGAAACATTTTTTAATCAGACATCAAGATTTTTATAAGAGTGGAGTTTGGAGAGTGGAGAGTGAAGCTGTCATTTTCTCTCACTGTATTTCCAAATGCCCACTTTAAAAAATTTTTTTAACCATTTTAGGCAGAAAAGTTGAAAGTCTGCAATCACTCCACTCTCAACTCTCCACTCTCCAAACTAAATCAAACATCAAGATTTTGAACATATTTAGCGTTTTTCTCTATAAATTCACGTCTTGGTTCAACTTTGTCGCCCATAAGAATAGTGAAAACTTCATCAGCAGCAGCAGCGTCTTCCATTTCAACACGAAGCATAATTCTTGTTGAGGGGTCCATAGTAGTTTCCCAGAGCTGGTCGGAGTCCATTTCACCAAGACCTTTATATCTTTGAATTTCATACTTTCCGCCAAGCTCAGACATAATTTTATCACGTTCAGTGTCGGAATAGGCGTAGTGATGTTCTTTGCCTTTGGTAATGCGGTAAAGAGGAGGCTGTGCGATATACACATGACCTTCTTCAATCAAAGGACGCATGAAACGGAAAAAGAATGTAAGCATGAGAGTGCGTATATGAGAGCCGTCAACATCGGCATCAGCCATAATGATAATTTTGCCGTAACGGAGTTTGGAAAGGTCTATTTCGTCACCGATACCGCAGCCGAGAGCAGTTATGACGGGCATCAATTTATCATTGCCATAGACACGGTCAAGGCGTGCTTTTTCGACATTGAGCATTTTGCCCCAAAGAGGGAGAATAGCCTGAAAACGTCTGTCACGCCCACCTTTTGCAGAGCCGCCTGCAGAGTCGCCCTCAACTATGTAAATTTCGGTTTCCTCCACATTTCTGGATTGGCAGTCGGCAAGCTTTCCGGGAAGTCCTGCACCCTCCATAGCGGTTTTTCTTCTGGCAAGGTCACGGGCTTTTCTCGCAGCGTCACGGGCTTTTGCAGCCATGAGAGCTTTTTCGAAAATGGCTTTTGCGGTTGCGGGATTTTCTTCAAGGTACTGTTCAAGTTTTTCGCTGACAAGCTTATCAACGAGTGTACGGACAGAAGTATTGCCGAGTTTGGCTTTTGTCTGACCTTCGAACTGGGCTTCTTTAAGCTTTACGCTGATAACGGCAGTAAGACCTTCACGAACATCTTCACCGCTTAAATTTTTGTCGTTTTCCTTGAGAATGTTGAATTTACGGGCATAGTCGTTCATCACTTTCGTCAAGGCACGTTTAAAGCCGTCAACATGAGTACCGCCGTCATTTGTATGGATATTGTTTGCAAAAGAGAGGAGGAGTTCATTGTAGCTGTCGTTGTATTGCATGGCAATTTCTGCTGAGGCAGTATCATCGTCATTTTTAGCCTGAAAATAGATAATATCGGGGTGAATGACATCAAGAGAGCGTTTTTTATGGATATACTCAACGAAGCTTGACACACCGCCCTCATAGCAGAAGTTTTCGGATTGTATATTATCGCTGTCACGTTCATCGGTAAGCTGTATATTAACTCCTGCATTAAGGAAAGCCTGTTCACGCAGACGAGTTGCAAGAGTTTCATAGTCATATATTTCGGTTTCGGTGAAAATAAGCGGGTCGGCTTTGAAAGTGACGGTAGTGCCCGTATCGGAAGTTTCACCGATAATCGCAAGGTCTGAAACGGTTTTTCCACGTTCAAAACGCTGTTGATAAATATTTTTGCCGTCGCAGACTTCAACCTCGGTCCATTCGGAGAGGGCATTGACAACAGAAGCACCCACGCCATGCAGACCGCCCGAAACTTTATATCCGCCTCCACCGAATTTACCGCCTGCATGGAGGACAGTAAAAACGACTGTAACGGCAGGAATGCCGAGTTTGGGCTGAATGCCTACGGGAATTCCACGCCCGTTGTCTTTTACACGGATAATATCGCCTTTGAGTATGGAAACCTCGATTTTTGAGCAGTATCCGGCAAGAGCCTCATCAATGGAGTTGTCAACAATTTCATATACAAGATGGTGAAGACCTCTGGGACCTGTCGAGCCTATATACATACCGGGGCGTTTTCTGACAGCTTCAAGACCTTCAAGAACCTGTATTTCATTTGCATCATAATTTTGAGTTGTCTGGGAAATATCGTTTACTGTATCCATTTTTCCACCCTTTCACAGAAATATGTTGAAAACTTTATTTATTTTCGTTTTTATTTTCATCTTCATTCAAGCCGAAAAGTATTTGGGTATTTGAAATTTCCTTTGGGAGAGTTTCATCAATAGTTCCCGTATTTTCGGCAATTTTCTTATCGGCATTATTTTTGGCGAGCATAAATTTTTGAGAGAAGTCGTTTTCGACATCAAGCCTGACGGGCTTGGGAGATTTGGGCTTTTTCTCAAAAACACGCTTGGGCATTCTTTTCATGGGGTATATTTTGTCATTAAAAGGCTCAAGCTTGATAAAGAAAGGGGTTGCAAGGTAGAACACAACAAACGGCATCACTACCCATAAAATATTTTTTAAATCTCCATGGTCACCGAACATGGAAAAGAGGAGTACGAGAAGAACTCCCAGCACGCACACAAACGCAGCAAGTGCAGATAAACCCGAATGTATGATAACATTGGAGGTACACTGGCACTTATAGCAATAGTATTCACCTTTTTTCTTTATAAGCATAGCTCCGGGATAAGATATCTTTTTTCCGCAGTAAGGACATCTTGTCAGAAGTGTATTTGACATTGAAAGCACCCTTTTCAGAATAATTATAACATAAGAACAGTACAAAAAATTACACATACTCTCAGCCCACGCAGAATTGAAAATACGGGGCTTTTTTTTGAGGCAAGGTTTTATATTAAATTACGTTCAAAACGCTGTCAGAAGCGTTCTGAGCGAATATACGGGCTATTGCAGAGCCTATGTAAAACAGGAATTCTGCCAACAGTCATCTGTGCTTATTATAGCACACAAAAGGCAGTTGTTTTTTCTAAAAAAGAATTAAATATAAAAGATATTCCACCGTATCAACAAAGATAAGTTGAAAATTCAGATAAAAAGACGTTTTGAGAGAGTGACGGGAGAGAGTTGGCAGATGTATATTTTCAGACCGTCACTTTCACGGCAGACTACAAAGGATTTGGGAAGTTCGGAAGAAACATTGATGACTTGACCGTTTTTTTGAGCGTTGGCAAGAAATTCACGGGTTTTTGTGGAGATGGTGGAATTGTCAAGGTCAAAAATGCCGATAATATTGGATTGACGGATAATGGTTTCATTTCCTAAATGGAGATACATGGGAAATCACTCCGATTGAAATATTTGGCCGTTTTGGATAAGGAATTTATTTTGAGCAGATACGTCTGTATTACAGCAGGTGATAAATACCTGAAATGCGTCAAGACGGTGTAAAAGGTAATCTTGTCTTTGCCTGTCAAGCTCGCTGAGAACATCATCAAGGAGAATAACGGGAGGTTCGCCTTTGGATTTTTGGAGAAGGGAGGCTTCGGCAAGCTTCATAGAAAGAACGGCAGAACGCTGTTGTCCCTGAGATGCAAAAGACCTTGCATCTTTGGAATTGATTTTAACGGTCATGTCGTCACGGTGAACGCCTTTCAGGGTATATCCGAGATAGATTTCTTCTTCTCTTTTCAGACGCAGGGCATTGAGAATACAGTTTTTCAATTCCTCACGGGGCATATCGGGAGTACTGTTATAGCCTGTTTTGCAGGAAATTTCAAGAGTTTCGGTGTTGTTTGATATGCCGAGATAGAATTGTGAGGATAGTTTTGAAAACTCTCTCATATAGGCGTATCTGTGGAAAGCGATGAGAGAGCCTTCATTGGCAAGACGTTCATTCCATACATCAAGGGTATCCGCAAGATAAGGGGATTTGGGGATAGCTTTGAGGAGGGCATTTCTCTGGTCGAGAATTTTCCTGTAACGGCTCAGATAGAGGGCATAAGACGGTTTTATCTGGCATAAGGCACTGTCAATAAAGTTTCGTCTTTCATCGGGACCGTTTTTAACAAGTGCAAGGTGATTTGGTGAAAAGATGACTGCACAGAAAGAGCCTATAATTTCGGACATATAGTTTTTTTGAATGCCGTTAAGGAAAGGGGTACGCTTGTTGTTTTGGATGAGGATTTCAACCGTTTGTTCACGATTGGTTGAAAAAAAATCCGCTTTTACTCTGGAGAATTTTTTGTCAAAAGTGATAAGTTCCCTGTCCTTAGCCCCCCGAAACGAGCGACCGCCTGTTAAAAGCCACATACATTCGATAAGATTGGTTTTTCCCTGGGCGTTGCTTCCGTAGATGATATTGATATTTTCGGAGGGGGAGAGGGAGGCATTTTTTAAATTTCTGTAATTTTCAAAGCTGAGGTTTTTGATAAACACTTAAAGCACCTCAAAAGTATTTCCGTCAAATTCGGCACAGTCGCCCCTACGCATTTTTTTTCCACGCATGGTGCAGACTTCTCCGTTGACTTTTACAGAGCCGTTTTGTATGGCGATTTTAGCCTGACCGCCTGTCTGGAATACACCGAGCATTTTAAGAAAAGCGTCAAGACGGATATAATCTTCATTTTCGTCAAGTTTCAATTTATTATCAACCATTTCTCAACCTCACGGGCATTACGAGGAAAATAAAATTATCTCCGTCGCTTGGCAGTATGACGATAGGTTTAAGAGAGCCGTTCATTTTAATTTTCACTTCGTCTGTTTCGGCAAATTTGAGAGCGTCAAGGATATATTTGTTATCAAGACCTATTTCGACATAACTGCCCGTTATATTTGCCTCAAATTCATCGGTAGCTTCACCTTTTGAGGTATTGCAGGAAGTGGTAACGGTATTGTTTTCAAAGCAGCATTTGATAGGAGTTTTTATTCTGTCGGTAAGGAGAAGTGACATTCTCTCTATGGTGTCGGAGAACATTCGGGTATTGATAACGGCTTCCGTTGAGAAAGCAGAGGGGATAGTGGCTTTGTAGTTCATAAATTCGCCCTCTATGAGTCTTGTAATTATCGTATAATCACCGATAAGCATGGTCAAGTGTCTTCCGCCAGCTCTGACGGTAACGTTTTCAACATCATCTGAAATGAGGTTGATAATTTCCTGAAGGGACTTTCTGGGAACGATAATGCTTTTTTCACCGTCAAAGTCGGTTTTTTCGGTTCTTACGGCAAGACGGTAGCCGTCAACGGATACAATTCTGAAAGTACCGTTGGCTATTTCAAAGAGAGAGCCTTTTTGAGTGGGGTTTTCGTCTTTGTCTGAAACAGCGTACATGGTTTGTCTTATCATGCTTTTAAGGGTTTTGCCGTCAATGGATATTTTCTCGGAAGATGCAACGGCAGGAAGTTCGGGATACTCTTCGGCAGACATTCCGATTATTTTATATTCTGCTTTACCGCCCGATATATAAATAATCAGTTTTTCATCTGTTTCAACACTTATTATATCCTCGGGCATTCTTTTTATTATATCGGAAAAGAGTTTGGCAGGTACTACAACAGAACCCTCTGTTTTTATATTTGCATCTATGGAGGTAGTGATACCTATATCAAGGTCATATCCGCAAAGAGTAAGTTTGTTTTTTTCGGCTCTTAAAAGTATGCCTTCAAGAGCAGGTATGGTTGTCTTTGAAGCGGTTACTCTTTGCAGGTTTTCAACAGCTTTGTTCAATTTTTGTCTGTTGCATTGAAATTTCATGGCTTTCAGTCCTTTTTCAAAAAAAATCAAAAAAAAAATTTTTTTCGCACCCTATATATATATTATATTATAGCAGTAGTAGTAGGGGCGGTTGAAAAGTTGAAAACGTCAAAAAATCGGCTTGCCAAGCGGTTTTATCGGTCTTAGTGCTATGTTAATAATATGTGGAGAGATGTTGAGAAAAAGTTGAAAACTTTTGACTTTCAACATTTATGTTGAAAGCTGTTGGTGGAATGTTGGGGGAAAAGTTGAAAACTTCAAAATTGGAAAATTTTGGCAAGAGGCACTTTTCAACCAAAATGTTGAAAAGTTGAAAACTTTTCAACAGGAATGTTAAGAGAATTTCATACACAATCTCAGTGATTATCTGTCACGAATATTTTTTATGATGTCCTCAACGGTAGCTTTAAGTTTGGGGTCTTTTGTCATATTTTTCTCTATCTGCTTGATAGCATAGACGATAGTGGAGTGGTCACGGTTGCCGAATTCCTCGCCTATGAGGTTCATGGAGAGGTCTGTAATTTCCCTCACGGCATAAATTGCTATCTGGCGTGCATTGGAGATGTTGGAATTTCTCTTTGAGGAGCGTATATCGTCGCTTGTGATGCCGAAAGTACGGGCAACCTCGTCAATGATTTTTTCAACAGTCAGCGGTGGGGGCTGGTCGTTGTTGAGAATGTCGGAGATGGTTTTCTGAGCGACATTGATAGTCACTTTTTCACCGTAGAGCTGGCTTTGGGCTTTCAGTTTTTTAACAACGCCCTCAAGCTGACGGATATTTGTTTTAAGGCGTGTCGCTATGTATTCGACAATATCGTCGGGGAGGTTCATTTCAAGAAGTTCCGCCTTGCGTTTGATGATTGCGATACGGGTTTCAAAGTCGGGGGGCTGTATGTCGGCAATCAACCCCGATTCAAAACGGCTTTTCAGTCTGTCCTCAAGAGTTTTGATTTCTTTGGGGGGGCGGTCGGAAGTAAGTACTATCTGGCTTTTGGCTTCGTAAAGGCTGTTGAAAGTGTGGAAAAACTCCTCCTGAGTAGATTCCTTTCCGCCTATGAACTGGATATCGTCAACCAAAAGCACGTCTGATTTTCTGTATTTGTTTCTGAAATCGCTTGCAGAGTTCAGACGGATCGCCTCGATAAGTTCATTGGTAAAGTCGTCGCCTTTTACATACTGGATAATCTTTTCGGGATTTGTCCTGTGAATTTCGTTTCTTATGGCATAGAGAAGGTGAGTTTTGCCAAGACCGGAATTTCCGTATATAAAGAGCGGATTGTAAGAGCCGCCGGGATTGGTCGCAACGGCAAGAGAAGCGGCATGTGCAAATTTGTTTGATGAGCCTACTATGAACGAGCTGAAAGTAAATTCATAATCCGCATCAACGGATATATCGTTTTGTTCGGGTTCACGAGTAACGATTTCATCGGGAACGGTAAAGCAAATCTGTATTCCCTCACCGAAAACGCTTGCAAATGCATCATTGAGAAGCTGCATATATCCTCTTGTAAGGGTCTGTCTGTGAAATTCCGCAGGAACCATAAGAATTGCCTTGCCTTCACTGAAATCAAGCCTGACAGGTTCAATTTTGCTTATCCAGGTCTTGTAAGCAACTTCTGTCAGATTCTGACGGCAGTATTCGCAGATAATCCCCCATGCTTCTTTGAAAGAATCCATATATATTCCTCCTGTTAAAAATTTTATTGAAAGTGCAGTATTTCGGCATAAAAAAAACTTTTTCGTCTGATACAGACACTCATTCCATTATATTATAACATAGAACATAAAAAAATCAAATAGTTTTTAACAATTTGCTGTTGAAAGTTGAGCGGAAAGTTGAAAGTTTTTCAAAAAATCCCTTGACAAAGGGAAAATATCATGCAATAATATGAAAAAATATTTATGAGGTGATGAAAGTGATATATGTAACAGGTGATACTCACGGAGAATTCAAAAGATTCAAAAATAAAATATTTCATGCAAATGCAGAGGATACCGTGATAATATGCGGAGATTTCGGGGGATTGTGGGACAACTCCCCGACGGAAAAATATTGGCTGAAATGGCTCTGTGAAAAGCCGTATCAAATTTTATTCTGTGACGGCAACCATGAACATTATGATATGATAAAAAATTATCCTGTTGAAAATCTTTTCGGCGGAAAGGTGCATAAAATTTCGGATAATATATATCACCTCATGCGTGGGGAGGTCTTTGAGATAGAGGGCAGGAAATTTTTTGTAATGGGCGGTGCAAGGTCGCATGATACGGAAGACGGCATATTAAATCCTCTTGACAAAGATTTCAACATACAGGAAAAAATGTTGATAAGACGTGGAAAAAAGATGTACCGTGTCAAAGGCGTGTCGTGGTGGGAAGAGGAAATGCCGAGCGAAAAGGAATTTTCACACGCTCTCGAAACGCTTTCAAAGCACGATTTCAAAGTTGACTATATCATCACGCATGACTGTCCGACAGACGTGCAGAAAATTGTTGTTGAAAATTATGTAGAGGAAAAAAGAAAGCATGAATACAAGCCCGATGAACTGACGGATTTTTTTCGGGCGATTTCGGAGAAGTGCGAATTCAAAAAATGGTTTTTCGGGCATTACCATGCCGATGCGGAAATATCGGATAAATTCAGGGTTATTGAAAAAGAGATAATCTTATTAACGTGAGTTCGATGAAAAAGAAAAATTATTGTACTGTCATTCTGAGGAGCGACAGCGACGAAGAATCTTTTGAAGATTCCTCACTGCGTTCGGAATGACATACTTAATTTTATCATTGTCAGAATATTTTCGTTTATTAAAGAGTTGAAAAAAATTTTCTAAAAAATTTGTATAAAAAGCATTGACAAAATATTTGAAATATGATATTATTGTCCTTGCAAGTGGTCCGGTAGTTCAGCTGGTTAGAACGCTAGCCTGTCACGCTAGAGGTCGACGGTTCGATCCCGTTCCGGATCGTTTTAAGAACTCTCTCTTGTGAGGGAGTTCAAATTGTTTGCTGATATAGCTCAGTCGGCAGAGCGCGTCCTTGGTAAGGACGAGGTCGTCAGTTCAAGTCTGATTATCAGCTCCATGAAAATACAAAAACAGCGGTTTTCGAGAATTTCGGAAACCGCTGTTTTTTGATTTTTCTTATGCACGTTATTCGGGTATCATTATGACCTGTTCGGGATAAATCAAGTCGGGATTGCAGAGCCTGTTGAGATTGATAATATCGGCAAGAGGTACATTGAAACGTTTTGCGATTTTCCAAAGGGTATCGCCCTCCTGCACGATATATTTTACAGTCCCGTCATCATTATTTTCGGGCTTGGGCATGGGAAGCGTTACCGGAAAAACGGGTATTTTCAAAATATTTCCTGCCCATATTTCATTAGTATCTTCAATTCCGTTAAGTTTGGCAAGTGCCTCGACAGTTGTGCCGAATTGTTCCGCAAGTTTAAAAAGTGTGTCACCGTCTTGAATAGTGTATTCCTGATATGGCTTTAAATCCGGAACAACCGTCACCGGTATTCTTAAAACTCTGTCATTTTCAAGCATTCCCGTGTCAATGATACCGTTGTACCTTGCTATCATATTCACCGTTGTATTGAACTTTTTTGCAATATCGCAGAGAGTGTCCCCCTGCTTTACAACATATATCACTGTGTCCATACAATCACCCCTTGTATTAGTGTGGAGAGTGGAGAGTGCAGAGTGGAGCAGTCGTGTTTTACGACGCTTTCCACACTTTTCATAGTATTCATTTATATTCCGAGGTGATATAAAAAATTACTTTTTTTCTGTTAAAGATAATTTTTATGGATTGGTTATTGAAATAATTGTTGAAATGAGTTAAAATAATAAAAGAAGAAAGTAAAAAAGGAGGGCTTTTTTATGGCTTTAAAGTTTGACAAAATATCGGGAAATGATGCGATATTCAAAAATCCGGAATACATTGCGGATTCCATTATATTCAATGCAATCGAATCTGCAAGGAATGATGAAAGCTATGAACTTTATTCCGACCATAAGAATGTTATCATTTCGACAGCAAAAAAAGGAAGCAGAGTATGGATATGGACATCTTCAATGATAAAGAATGATACGTCAAAACTGATAGATATATGCAGATTTTTGCGTGACTGCAATATACCCAAAGTGGAAATATATGTAAAACAGGATGTTTCGGGAAATCTCTCGGACTTATATGCACTTGCCTCACTTGATTTGGATTATGTGGTAAAAGATGAGTTTTCGCTTGCGGTTTTCACTCAGAAAAAGAAAGATAAAGCAGATATGCCCGCACTTACAGACGGGGAGGAAATCATAAAAATCAACAGGGAAAATCCCGAACATAAAAAGCTTATCACGGAATTTTATGAACAGTGCAAAGACGAATTCAGGTGGAATGGGGGAAAGTTTGAACGTAAAGTAGATGAACTTCTTAACACCGAAATGTACGCACTTGTGAAAAATAAAAAGGCTGTTGCGGTTGCGGCTATCGGAAGCACAACAGAGGACTATATAAGAATAAAGTCAATAGCCGTTTTGAAGTCCGAAAGAAACAAGGGCTTTGGCACGAAAATATGTGCATTTGTGGCTAACACCATAAAAGACAGGGGACATACTCCCATGCTTTACTCACACGTCGGAAATAAATCCGCCATGGCTCTCTGGAATAAAACGGGCTTTAAACTCAACGATAAACTCTACCTCCTCAAAATAGAGGACAATGCATGACAATGAGCAATTAGCAATGTGCAATGAGCAATGTGTTTTATAGTAAACGACAAAATAAATCGCCCTATGTCATTCCCAGCGAAGTGAGGAATCTTTGAAAGATTCTTCGTCGCTTCGTTCCTCAGAATGACAAAAGGAAATTTTCAGTGACGTTTACTATAAAATATAAATTTTCGCCTTTGAATAACTGACTTGCATTCGGGTCAAAATATTATCGGAGGCGAGAATGATGGATAAAAAAGAGTTCAATGAAAGCAAGTCGTTCAAAAGTAATATCGGGTTTTATATTGCCCTGACAATATGTATTGTGACAATAGCGGCAGCAGCATGGACTACTTACGGCAGTGTTGCCGAATATAACGGGCAGGTGTCGGAAACAACCTCCCTGCCGTCGGAAAATCTGGAAGTAAACAATGATGTCAGCGGTCAGGATTATGAAAGTTCTGTATTGTCGGAGGTATCTCCTGTTGAACAGAGTTCCCAAATGAAAATAACGGAAGAAGAAAGTATTGCCGAAAGCAGTGTAAGCGAAGTTTCACGGACAATTTCGGAGCCTGTTGAAGAAAATTCAAAAGATACCACCCCAAGACCGCCTTTTGAAAACTGCACGATAATCAAAAAATTCAGTCCGAATAGTCCCGTGAAATCAAATACCACATCGGATTGGCGGACACATCGGGGAATTGATATAGCTGCCAAAAGCGGTGAGGCAGTTCATGCCATGCGAAACGGTACGGTAAAATCTATCTATAATGATACAATGCTTGGAAATGTCGTATGCATAGAACACGTCGGAGGCTATACGGCATATTACTGCGGTCTTACGGACAGCCCCAATGTAAAAGAGGGCGATTTGGTTTATGCAGGCGATACCGTGGGTTATGTGGGCACTGTACCGCTTGAAATGCTTGATGAAAGCCATATTCATGTTGAAGTGCAGAAAAACGGAGAATATATCGACCCTGTAAAAATATTTTCAAAGTGAAATAAAGGGCAGTCGAATTTTTTCGGCTGTCCTGTTTTTTGTATATATGATATGTTATAATACAGGAACATCAAAAAATAAATAGTAAACGACAAATGTCATTCCGAGCGAAGCGAGGAATCTTTGAAAGATTCTTCGTCACTTTGTTCCTCGGAATGACAAAAGGAAATTTTCAGTGACGTTTACTGAAAGGAGACAAATAATAATGGTAAAGCTTATATTTGAATTTGACGGTGACAGGCTGAAAGACAAAAACTTGACGGAAGATGAAATGCTTGCAGAGGTGAGGGAATTTGCAGGGGAA
>ONIF01000119.1 GCA_900317795.1 uncultured Eubacteriales bacterium
AAAAAAAAAAAATCCGCTCAATTCTTGAATGCCATGCAAAACACGGTGTATGCAAAAAGTGCTACGGCTCCAACCTTGCAAACGGTATGCCCGTTACCATAGGCGAGGCTGTCGGCATTATTGCCGCCCAGTCCATCGGTGAACCCGGTACTCAGCTTACCATGCGTACTTTCCATACAGGCGGTGTTGCAGGCGGTGAAGATATTACCCAAGGTCTGCCCCGTGTCGAAGAACTCTTTGAGGCAAGAAAACCGAAACGTCTTGCTATCATCAGCGAAATAGGCGGTAAAGTTACTTTTGAGGAAATCAAGAAAAACCGTCATGCCGTTGTCACTGACACCGAAACAGGCGAAAAACGTGAATACCTCATTCCTTTCGGCTCACGAGCAAAAGTCGAAGAAGGTCAGATTATCGAAGCAGGCGACCTTATTACAGACGGCTCTGTCAATCCCCATGACGTTCTCACTATCAAAGGCACTGAGGCTGTTCAGGACTATCTTATTGAAGAAGTGCAGAATGCTTATCGTATGCAGGGCGTTGACATCAACGACAAGCACATTGAAGTTATTGTCCGCCAGATGATGAGAAAAATCAAAATAGATGACTCGGGAAGTACCAACCTCCTTGCAGGCTCGGTTGTCGATAAAGGCGAATTCTATGCCGCAAACAAGGAAGTGGAACAGAGAATGGCTAACGGTGAAGAAGGTCTTTCCTTTGCAACTTACACCCCCATGCTTCTCGGTATCACCAAAGCATCTCTTGCAACCGATTCTTTCCTCTCGGCTGCGTCTTTCCAGGAAACAACTCGTGTCCTTACAGATGCCGCTATCAAGGGTAAAATAGACCCCCTTATGGGACTGAAAGAAAACGTTATCATAGGCAAACTTGTTCCTGCCGGTACGGGTATGCACCGTTACAGAGATGTCGAAATTGAAAGCACCGTTCCCGAAGAACCTGTTATTTTAACTCCTCCCGCCTCTAACGGTGAACTTAACTAAACATATCAAAAATGCCGATTGGTCTTTCAAAACCAACCGGCATTTTTTTATTCCTTGCTGAATGTAATCGTTATTCCGTAAATCTCAATGACAATGTCATTTCCATGTTTCTCATAATAGAATACATCATTCATTATCTTTACTGCTCCATCTACCCATTCTATCTCTATCTGTTCTCCCTCAGCGTCAAAATAGCCTGTTCCGTCATCATTCAAAACTACATACACATCTTCTCCGAACAGGTCCTCATCTATTGATTCCTCCGAATCTATACTTTTGAGAACATACTTTCCTACTGCCTCTTTATCCACTTCACCCGAAAGTTCTTTTTCTTTGGAGGCTTCTTCCATCTTCTTTCTTATCGTTTCCTTGTCCGACCTCTCAAATACAAGCGTTATCACATCGCTTTGATATACCGCAAGCTTATCTCCCGACAAACTGTATTCCATATCATCATAATCCTTTAACATCATGTAATTGTCATTCCATGTCATATTTGACTTATCCTGATACTGCGTAAATACCCCCGTACCGCCTGCATTTATCTCTAACGTGATATACAGCCCTGCTTCATTATAATATTTCATGCTCATCAGGGATTCTCCGTCACTCGTCATCTCTACAAGATTATAAAATCCCGGCAGTTCCGCATTCGTTGCAGGTACAGATGTTTCGGCTTTACTGCTTTCAACTTTGCTTTCCGGCTTACTCTCAACTTTGCTCTCAACCCTGCTTTCGGGCTTGCTTTCAACCTTACTTTCCACTTTACTCTCTACTTTGCTTTCCGCTTTACTTTCAACTTTACTTTCTGCTTTACTTTCCGTTTTGCTCTCAGCTTTGCTTTCCGTTTTGCTTTCGGCTTTACTCTCGACAGAACTCTCTTTTGTACTGCTCTCCGCCTTGCTCTCAACAGAACTTTCTTTTTTACTGCTTTCTTCCCTGCTTTCAACGGAATTTTCGGAAACCTCCGTATTTTCCGCAACGGAAACGACACTGCTTTCCGCTGTGCTTTCGGGCTCGGAAACAGACGTTTCCTCACCGTTACTGCACCCTGCTGTAATTACTAATGCCAGCACTGCCAAAATTACTCTCTTTTTCATTTTAACCTCAGTCCTTTCGGATATTTATTTTTTAAACGCCTGTTTGACGTTTTTCCATAGCCTGTTATGATACCTTTATAACTTACCGCTGTATAGCCGTTCTCACAATCACTGTCTATCTCCATGCCTTTGAGAAACTCCTTTATATTCTCATCATCAAGTTCAAGCACCCTTTTGACATTTTCGGTTTTCGCTGACATGAATAATGCGTGCGACGGCTCAAAACGCTTTTTCACAAACTCCCCTGCCAGCACTCCTGCCCTTATTACTCCCAATCCCTTTATATCGGGCAGTCCATTCGGCACTATATATAGTTTATCCCCATTTAAAACATATCTGCCTTTCGGCACTTCATAAAATATATCTTCCAATTCTTTCGGAATATCCGCACTTTTTTCAATGCACGGTCTTTCCGAAACACTTTCACCCTTTTTTCTCAGCTTTGCCGCAAAATGCCCTTCACCCTTTTCAAGCGGAGTTATTCTCACCGCACACGGCAATTCTGTCTTTCTGCCGAAATGCTCACCTATATCACACATTTCAAAATCTGCATTTTCTTCCAAAAATCTCCTAATTACTCCCTCATTTTCTTCATAGGAAAACGTGCAAGTCGAATATACAAGTTCTCCCCCGTTTTTCACGGCATGAGCCGCAGATTTTAATATAGACAACTGCCTTTCCGCACATGACAAAACGTGCTCTCTGCTCCATTCTTTCACGGCTTCGGGATTTTTTCTGAACATTCCCTCTCCCGAACACGGTGCATCTACAAGCACCTTGTCAAAATATCCCTCTAATTTCCTGCACAATACATCGGGATAACATGACGATACCACGCCTTTTGAAATTCCCATTCTCTCGAAGTTCGAAAGCAAAATTTGTGCCCTGTTCTTTACGACCTCATTTGACCATATCAAACCCGTGCCATTCAAACATGACGCTATCTGTGCAGACTTTCCGCCCGGTGCTGCACACAAATCAAGCACTTTTTCGCCCTCCTGCACATCAAGCAAACTTACTGCCGACATTGCCGACGGTTCTTGCACATAAAACGCCCCTGCATGATGTAAAGGCGTATTTCCTACGCCCTTTTCATCGCATGATATATAATATCCGTCTTTGTAAAACGGGCATTTCTCCACATCAAACGGCAATATATTGACATCTTTCACTTTCAGCCTGTTTAACGCAATTCCCCTGAAAGCCTCTTTTTCCATGCACTTTTCGTATAAATCATAATCTTCCCCGAGAATTTTTTTCATTTCTTCCAAAAATTCCGACGGCATTTCAAACATAAGTTTTTCCTCCGAAAATATGTATATTTTGCTTAAAGACTGCAAATACTCTTTTACAGAAAGGCGGTAGTAAATATGAGTAAAAACAAGAAAAACAAATCCAACAGCACCAACTCAAACGCAAAACCCCAGTCCGAAAACTGCTGTAACAACTGCAGTGACGAAAAAACAGAAAACTGTGAAAAATTCCAAACCTACTACGAAGATTGAATGAGGAATGAGGAGTGAGGAATACTTCTCATTCCCCACTTCTCGTTTATTATTTACATAAATCAAACGTATAAGGCAAAAGTTCGCCCATCTTCATTATTTTATAGTCGTCAACGCTTTTTGCAACAATGATTTTAAAATCTTCTTTGCAAAATTCCGCCATGAACTGCCTGCACATTCCGCACGGCATACAGTAATTTTCACCGCTTCCGACAATCGCAATAACTGTAAATTCCGTTTCACCGTCTGCAACCGCCTTTGACATGGCAACCCTCTCCGCACATATCCCGACAGGGTATGACGCATTCTCCACGTTACAGCCCGTGTAAATTTTTCCTCCTGCCGTCAGAACTGCCACACCTACTTTAAATTTAGAATAAGGTGCATAGGCTTTCTCTCTTGCTTCAAGTGCTTTTTCTATCAGTTCACTTATCATACTATTACCGTTCCATTCGGTGTATCTTTTATCGTGATACCCCTTGCTTTCAGTTCGTCACGGATTTTATCCGCCATTGCCCAGTCTTTATTCTTTCTTGCGGTGTTTCTCTGTTCAATGAGTGCCTGCACGTCATCTGCAACTCCGTCTTTCTCTGCATAAAGCAAACCCAGCACTCCTGCAATTTCCTTATACAAATTCAATGCAAACTCACACAATTCCTTTGACGGCTTTGTCTGTGCATTGATATTTGAATTTATGTCCCTTGCAAGCTCAAACAATGCTGTGATACCGTCTGCTGTATTGAAATCATCGTCCATTGCCGTTATGAAATCCGCTTTATGCGTCAAAAGCAACTCTTTGATTTTATCTTCACCGTCTTTTTCGCCTGACGGTGAATTTTTCATGAGAAACTCCAAATCGTCACGGCAATTATACAGCCTTTCCAATGCAGATTTACACTGCTCTATTATATCAACAGAATAATTGATAGGACTTCTATAATGCGAGGACAGCATTAAATATCTTATCGGCTCATAGCCGTACTTCTCCGCAACATCTCTCACTGTAAAGAAATTATTCAACGACTTTGACATTTTTTTATTATCCACGTTTATATAACCGTTATGCATCCAGTAATGTGCAAACGGTACTCCGTTACAGCACTCACTCTGTGCAATTTCGTTTTCATGGTGAGGGAATACCAAATCCTGTCCTCCGCAATGTATATCTATCGTTTCACCCAAATATCTCTTTGCCATTGTAGAACACTCTATATGCCAGCCCGGTCTGCCCTTGCCCCATGGAGAATCCCATGACGGTTCACCGGGCTTTGCACCCTTCCACAGTGCAAAATCCATCGGGTCTTCCTTTGTTTCGCCTATCTGTATTCTTGCACCTGCCTCCAAATCCTCCAAAGGCTGATGTGACAATTTGCCATACTCTTTAAATTTATTTGTACGGAAATACACATCTCCGTATTCCGTGGAATAGGCATAGCCCTTTTCTTCAAGCGTTTTCACCATGTCAATTATCTGCTGAACGTTCTCTGTCGCACGGGGGTGAACACTTGCCTCACGGACATTCAAGCCCTTTGCATCTTTCTTATACTCTGCAATATACTTTTCCGATACCGTCAAATAATCGCTGTTTTCCTCATTTGCCCTCTTAATGATTTTATCATCAATATCTGTAAAATTCTGCACAAAAGTTACTTTATATCCCCTGTACTCCAAATATCTCCTGAACGTGTCAAATACGCATATCGGTCTTGCATTTCCTATGTGAATGAAATTATATACCGTAGGTCCGCAAGCATATATTTTTACTTCATTCGGTGTGATTGTCTGCAATTCCTCTTTCTGTCTGGTCATGGTATTATAAATCTTCATTTAATTATCTCCTTTTTGTTTTATTTCGTCAAGCTCTTTTTTAAGCTTTCCAATTTCTTCTTCAAGACTGCAAAATCTCTGTGCAACGGGGTCTGTAAAATGTATTTGGTCGAGTTCCTGGCATTTCACTTTTTCACCGTTTATCCTTACGACCTTTGCAGGCACTCCGACAGCCGTTGCATTTTCGGGCACTTCCGTCAATACAACCGCACCTGCCGCAATTCTTGCATTATTCCCCACTTTGAAAGGTCCAAGCACTCTTGCACCTGCCCCCACAAGCACGTTATTTCCCAAAGTTGGGTGACGTTTCCCATGGTCTTTACCCGTACCGCCCAATGTCACATTTTGGTATATTGTGCAGTAATCGCCTATTTCAGCCGTTTCACCGATAACTACCCCCATGCCGTGGTCGATAAACAAGCCTTTGCCGATAGTTGCCCCCGGGTGAATTTCAATTCCCGTTTTATGCCTTGCTCTCTGGGAAATCCACCTTGCAATGAATTTCATATTGTGACGGTAAAACCAATTTGCTTTTCTGTAAGCCCTGACGGCTTTAAATCCCGAATACAGCGTATAAACTTCAAATCTGCTTCTTGCGGCAGGGTCACGCTCCATTATGGAGTCCAATTCCGCTTTCAGTTTGTCAAACATACTTTCCCCCCAATCAAAAAAGCCGTACCCC
>ONIF01000196.1:0-4573 GCA_900317795.1 uncultured Eubacteriales bacterium
TGTACGGTCTATGCAGTGGATTATTCCGTTTCGCCCGAAAGCAAATATCCCGTTGCACTTGACGAGTGCGAGAGGGTTTATAAAACACTCAAAAATGAAAATCCAAACAGTAAGATATGTATCATGGGACTGAGTGCAGGCGGTAATCTTGCAGTTGCCCTGACGTTAAGGCTGAAAGCTAAAAAAATAAAAATGCCGTCTATGGTGGTTCTGCATTCACCTGTCATTGATTTAAGCGGAGAAATTGACAGAAGTATCAATGCGGATATAAATAATGATATGATAGTGAAATACACGGGCAAAAAGCAGTCTTTTGGAATATATGTCGGAGATGCAGACGCAAAACAATATGATATATCGCCATATTATGGGGATTTTAACGGATTTCCTCCGACATTTATAACGTGTGAAAGCCATGAAACGCTTTTTGCAGACGCTGTTGCACTTGACGGATTGATTGAAAGAGTGGGAATTCGTGTAAAAACCGTGGAGCTTGACGGGGCTTTTCATGCATACGGTGCTTTGGGAGAGCGTACACCCGAAACAAAAACCATTCTTAATGAATGTGTTAATTTTATCAATGAAAATTTTTAAAAAGGAGTGGCTTTTAAGATGATAGTAAAACCAAAAGTAAGAGGATTTATCTGCACGACTGCACACCCCGACGGCTGTAAGGCTCTTGTGAAGTCACAGATAGATTATGTAAAATCACAGACTCATGCAGAGGGCTTTAAAAAAGTGCTTGTGATAGGCTCGTCAATGGGATATGGTCTTGCCTCAAGAATAACAGCGGCATATTCATTCGGTGCGGCAACTCTGGGAGTTATCTTTGACAAGCCTGCAAACGGTGCAAGAACAGCGAGTGCAGGCTGGTATAATACAGCGGCATTTGAGGAATTTGCACACGCTGACGGACTTTATGCAAAAACCGTGAACGGTGACGCTTATTCCAAAGAAATAAAAGATAAAGTGATTGATATAATCAAAAATGATTTGGGAAAAGTTGACTTGGTTGTATATAGCCTTGCAGCACCGAGAAGAACTATGGCTGACGGCACGGTTTACAGCTCTGTTTTAAAGACCGTTGGAGAGGCTTATACAAATAAAACGATTGATTTGAAAAATAATACTGTCAGCGACATAACCGTTGAGCCTGCAACAGAGGAAGAAATACAGGCAACTGTAAAAGTAATGGGCGGAGAGGATTGGCAGGAATGGATAACGGCATTGAAAGCGGCTGATGTAATAGAGGAAAATGCCGTAACTGTCGCATATTCCTATATAGGACCTGAAATAACTCACCCGATGTATGCAGACGGCTCTATTGGAAAGGCAAAAGACCATCTCTTTGAAACGGCAAAGGCTATTACAAATGCAGATAACGGCATAAAAGCCTATATTTCCGTAAACAAGGCACTTGTCACACAGTCAAGTGCGGCTATACCGATTGTACCGCTTTATATATCCATTTTGTACAAAGTGATGAAAGAACAGGGCGTGCATGAGGGCTGTATCGAGCAGATGTGCAGATTGTTCAATACAAAGCTTACAAGAAATTCCGCCCAAACAGATGAACCATGCAGAATAAGAATGGACGACTGGGAAATGGAAGAAAAAGTGCAGAGTGCCGTTAATACTCTCTGGAGTGAGATAGCAACGGAAAATCTTGATACCCATGCGGATTTGAACGGCTACCATGAAGATTTTTACAAGCTTTTCGGATTTGGTGCAGAGGGTGTTGACTATGAAAGTGATGTCGATATTGACATTAAGCTTGACTGCTGAAAGTCCGTTTATTGAAAATATATGATATATAAAAGGATTTTTTGTAGGAAATTTTTGTGCAAAACTATTGATTATATTAAAATTCTGTGTTAAAATATAGCATGAATGTTTATACTTTTAAAAAGTATCTATCAGAATAAAAGTGCAAAAAATGACTTCAAAAAATTTTTTATGAACGGAGATGATTTCAAATGGCAAGAAGTGCAGGCATTTTGATGCCGATAACTGCACTGCCGTCACCTTACGGTATCGGTACTCTCGGACAGGCAGCTTATGATTTTGTTGACTTTCTGAAAGCTTCCGGACAGAAGTACTGGCAGATACTTCCTGTCGGTCCGACAAGCTACGGAGATTCCCCCTATCAGTCTTTCTCAACGTATGCAGGCAATCCGTACATGATTGACCTTGATAAGCTGTGCGATGAGGGACTTCTCGTAAGAGATGACTTGAAAAAAATTGATTGGGGTACAAATTCTCAGTATATTGACTACGAAAAAATCTATAATGAAAGATTTAAGGTTCTTCGTCAGGCATACGAGAATTTCAAGTCACACAATCAGCAGGAATATTGGGACTTCATGCGTGACGAAGATTGGTGGCTGACAAATTACGCTTTGTATATGGCAGTCAAAAAGCTGTTTGATGACAAGGCATGGACTGAGTGGCCTGACCATCTTATCAAATACAGAAATCCCGATACGATAAATTATTATCTGAATTTCCTGTTTGAAGACGTTATGTTCTGGAAATTTACACAGTTCCTTTTCTTCAAGCAATGGAGAGAACTGAAAAAATATGCAAATGACAACGGTGTTTTGCTGTTTGGCGATATGCCTATATATGTTGCGATGGATAGTGCGGATACTTGGGCACACCCCGAAGTATTCTGGCTTGACGAGGAAAGAAAACCTGTCTGTGTGGCAGGCTGTCCGCCTGATTACTTCTCGGAAACAGGTCAGCTGTGGGGCAATCCTCTTTATAACTGGATGTATCTCGAAAGTACCAATTTTGATTGGTGGGTAGAGCGTGTATGGTCTGCTTCAAGAATGTACGACGTTACAAGAATAGACCATTTCAGAGCGTTTGACGAGTTCTATGCCATTCCCTACGGCTCGGAAACGGCTGTCAACGGCAAGTGGCTGGAAGGTCCGAAAATGAAGTTCTTTAATAAAATGAAAGAACGTCTTGGAGATATTCCGATTATTGCGGAGGACCTCGGACACATGACACCCGGTGTTATACAGCTTCTTAAAGAGTCCGGCTATCCGGGAATGAAAATTCTTGAATTTGCATTCGACTCAAAAGAGGATAACGACTATCTGCCTCATAACTATACATCTAACAGTGTATGTTATACAGGCACTCATGACAATGATACCATCATGGGCTGGTACAAGACGGCTGACAGACTTGATAAAAAGTTTGCAAAGGATTATTGTGCTCTTAATAAAACAGAGGGCTATAACTGGGGCTTTATTCGTACAGTATATGAAAGTGTCAGCGATTATGCAATTATTCAAATGCAGGATATTCTCGGTCTTGGAAGCGAGGCAAGAATGAATACCCCGTCAACTCTCGGCGGAAACTGGGCTTGGAGAATGAAAGAGGGGGCAAATACCCCGAAAATTTCTCAAAAGCTGTTTGAACTTACAAAAACTTATAAAAGGCTGGAGGAAAATAAAGAGATGAAAAAGAATGCCATTATTGACAATCTTGTTGCAAATGCCAAAAACGGCTACTGCAAGGACATTACAGAACTTACTCCCGGTGAGCTTCATAATGCACTCGGCAGAGCTGTAATGGGCGAAATATCTGAAATATGGAACGAGAGCCAGAGAAATCATGCCAACAGACGCAGAGCATACTATTTCTCGGCAGAATTCCTTATGGGACGTATGGTTTACAATAACCTGTATTCACTCGGTGTACTGGAACAGACAAAGAAACTCCTTGCAAACAAGGGTGTTGACATCAATATCTTTGAAGAAGTAGATGACGCTGCACTCGGCAACGGTGGTCTTGGCAGATTGGCAGCTTGTTTCCTCGATTCCGCTGCAACCCATGATGTACCTCTTGACGGCTATGGCATACGCTATAAGTACGGCTTGTTCAAGCAGCAGCTCAGAGATGGTGCACAGTTTGAAGTAGCTGACGACTGGCAGCGTTTCGGTGACCCGTGGAGCGTAAGGAGAGAAGAAGATACCGTTATAATAGAGTTTGCAGACCAAAGAGTAAAGGCTGTTCCTTATGACATGGCTATCATCGGCTACGGCACGGATAATATCAATACGCTCCGTTTGTGGCAGGCTGAACCTCTCAATGTATTTGACTTCCTCGCTTTCAACGACGGCTACTACACACAGGCTGAAGACGAAAGAGAAAAAGCTGAAAATATCTCTAAGGTTCTCTATCCGAATGATAAGAACCATGAAGGAAAGATACTCAGATTTAAACAGCAGTATTTCTTCTGTTCGGCATCGCTTCAGGATATTATCAAGAGATACAAGAAAAGACACGGTACAGAATTCAAGTATTTTGCTGACGAAACTGTTATTCAGCTTAATGATACTCACCCGACAGTATCTATCCCCGAATTGATAAGACTTCTCGTTAACGAGGGCTGTGACTTCGACTGGGCATTCAGCGTTGCACAGAGAACTTTTGCTTATACCAACCATACCGTTATGGCTGAAGCTCTTGAAAAATGGGATAAAAACCTTATTATAAGTGTTGTTCCCGAAATCTATAAGATTATTGAAAGAATCAACGGCAAACTCCTCGGAGAACT
>ONIF01000196.1:4579-4966 GCA_900317795.1 uncultured Eubacteriales bacterium
AAAGACAGAGGCGTTGACGACAGCAATATGAAGATAATCGATGAAGAGAAAAACCTGGTACACATGGCACGTCTTGCTATCTATGCATCAAGCTATGTAAACGGTGTTGCATGGATACATACGGAAATTCTTAAAAATGACGTTCTTAAAGAGTGGTATGCAATCTATCCCGAGCGTTTCCAGAACAAGACCAACGGTATTACTCAGCGTAGATGGCTCGGTCTTTGCAACCCCGAACTCTCCGAACTCATTACAGACCTTATCGGTAAGAGATGGGTACGTCACCTCTATGAACTCAAAAAGCTTGAAGGTAAGCTTACAGATGATGTTGTTGACAAGTTCAACGGCATTAAGTGGCAGAAGAAAAAACAGCTTTCCGAATATATT
>ONIF01000108.1 GCA_900317795.1 uncultured Eubacteriales bacterium
TTGGAGCGGATGACGAGGCTCGAACTCGCTACCTCAACCTTGGCAAGGTTGCGCTCTACCAGATGAGCTACATCCGCATATTTAAGTGCTCCCGGACGGAATCGAACCATCGACACAGGGATTTTCAGTCCCTTGCTCTACCGACTGAGCTACAGGAGCAAATTGGCGATCCGGAACGGGATCGAACCGTCGACCTCTAGCGTGACAGGCTAGCGTTCTAACCAGCTGAACTACCGGACCATATTGGTGGGGACAATAGGGCTCGAACCTATGACCCTCTGCTTGTAAGGCAGATGCTCTCCCAGCTGAGCTATACCCCCACATCAGCTCTCACACTCTTACGTGTTTCAGCGACGGTTATTATATTACCACATACTTACAAGAATGTCAAGTGTTTTTTTAAATTTTTTTGAAAAAATTTTTTAATTACAATTTCATAATATGCAGCAATTTCTTTTTGATGACAAAATTAAACTTATAGTTGATTTATTTTTTCGTAATAATGTGATATTATAATATTGCGGAGAAAAACAAACGAACTTTTTTGCAACTCGGAAGGAGATGTATGTTTTATGAAAAAGTGCAGGATAGTCCACATCAATGACGGCAATCACAGGGAATTGGCAAACGGCAACAGATTTTTTGCGGAGCACAATCCGCAAACGGAAGAAAAGCTCAATCAGCTTCTGGCACTCGGCTATGAAGTAAAGCACGTTGTATCACAGTACAGTCCGTCTATTCAAGGAGAAACAGGAAACTATATGTTTTATAAAAGCGGTTATACGTTCTATCTTGAAAAGGAATTCGCTGATGGAGATATGAATGATGACGAGGAATTTGAGGAAATTTTTTTCTCAGACAATGACGCAGAATATCCCGACAATTATGAGGCAGGCAGTGAGGAATATGAAAATTTCGTGAAAGTCTTAAATCAATTAAGTGCTGACGATTTAAGACATTTGCTTGATGAACTTGACACTGATGAAGATTTTGACGAAACAGACTTTGAGGACTGAGAAAAAAGCGGTGCTGCAATCAAATGCGGTACCGCTTTTTGTATGAGAATTATTTTGGAGTTTCTCTCATATAGATTGCAAAAAGCAATTTTACGGGAGAGTGAAAGCATGAATTGGCACAGCATGACTTATCAGCAGACTGCCGAAAATCTCAGTACAGATATAAACAAAGGTCTTACAACTTCCGAAGCAAAAAAAAGACTTCAAAAATGGGGGAGAAATTCTCTTGTGCAAAAGAAAAAGCAGGGAATTTTTGTGAAATTTCTCATGCAGTTCAAGGATTTTATGGTACTGATACTTCTTGCAGCGGCAGGAATATCTTTTTTTACTGCATTCATGTCGGGGGACGGGGATTTTATTGATCCCGTAATGATACTGTTGATAGTTGTATTGAATGCGATTGTAGGGACAGTGCAGGAATGCCGTGCGGAAAAGGCGATAGATGCGTTGAAAAAGCTTTCTTCACCGCATTCGAGGGTTATCAGAAACGGCAAAGTTGAAAATATTCCCTCAGATGAATTGGCGGTGGGGGATATTGTCACTTTTGAAGCAGGGGATATGATATGTGCAGACTGCCGTATTGTAAGCGGTTCATCTTTGAAAGCAGATGAGTCTTCATTGACAGGCGAGGCTGTGCCGTCCGAAAAGCATGATACGGTTTTGAAAGAGGATACACCTCTTGCAGACAGGCATAATATGGTTTATTCATCAACTTTCATTACTTCGGGGCATGGTACGGCAATCGTTGTTGAAACGGGAATGAATACGCAGGTAGGGAAAATTGCCGAAATGATAGACAACGAGGAAACACCCGAAACACCCTTACAAAAAAGCCTTGCAAAGACGGGAAAAATTTTGGGTATATCCGCACTTGGAATATGCGTGGTAATATTCATTTTGGGAGTGATACAGAAAGTACCGCCTCTTGAAATGTTCATGATAGCAATAAGTCTTGCGGTTGCGGCAATTCCCGAAGGTCTGCCTGCGGTAGTAACGATAGTGCTTGCTTTGGGAGTAAGAAAAATGGCTCTGCACAGGGCTATTATAAGGCATTTGCCTGCTGTTGAAACTTTGGGGAGTGCAAGTGTAATATGTTCGGACAAAACGGGAACTCTTACACAAAATAAAATGACGGTTGCGGAAGTATATTCTGCCGATAAAAATATGACGCTGGAGATGTCGGCTTTATGCAATAACAGTATTCTGCATGAAACCAAAGCGGGATTTCGTGCAGAGGGCGACCCCACGGAAACGGCACTTGTAACGGCTTGTGCAAATGCAGGAATGTCAAAAAATCAGCTTGAAAAGAGTTATCCCAGAGTGCAGGAAGTGCCCTTTGACTCAAAGAAAAAATATATGATAACGGTGCATAGATATAAAAGCGGTTACAGGATTATTATAAAAGGTGCTTGTGATGTGATACTGCCTATGTGCAGGCATGAAAAAACTTTTTCGGGAATTTCCGATATAAACAGAAGCAGGATAAATGCAATGAATAATTCTCTTGCACAAAGGGCTATGAGAGTAATAGCGGTTGCCTATAAAGACAGTGAGAGAATGCCGTCGGAAAGCGAACTTGAAAAGGAATTGACATTCAGCGGACTGATAGGAATGACAGACCCGCCCAGACCGCAGGCAAAATCCGCTGTTGAAATGTGCCATAAAGCAGGTATCCATACCGTTATGATAACAGGCGACCATATCATAACGGCAAAGGCTGTTGCAAAGGAAATAGGGATATATAAAGAGGGGGACAGTGCCGTCACGGGAAATGAACTTGACCTGATACCGCAAAGGGAGCTTGAAAGGGATATTTACAAATATACGGTATTTGCAAGGGTATCTCCCGAGCATAAAGTGAGGATTGTAAAGGCATTTCAAACAAGAGGTGCAGTCACTGCCATGACAGGTGACGGAGTAAATGACGCACCTGCATTAAGATGTGCGGATATAGGCTGTGCAATGGGCATAAGCGGAACAGATGTGGCAAAAAACTCTGCCGACATGATATTGACAGATGACAATTTTGCAACGATAGTGGAGGCTGTGGAGCAGGGGAGAGGGATATTTGAAAATATAAAGAAAACAGTGCATTTTCTTTTGTCAAGCAATATAGGGGAGATATTGACCGTACTGTGTGCATTTGTTTTAAAACTGCCGTCACCGCTTTTGGCAATACAGCTTTTGTGGGTAAATCTTGTAACAGACTCTCTGCCTGCCCTGGCACTCGGTTCGGAACCTGCAAGAGAGGATATAATGCAGAAACCCTCCGAAGAAAATAAAAGTATATTTTCGGGCGGTGCAGGCAGAAGTATTATCATAGAGGGCTGTTTCATAGGTGCATTGGCATTTCTTGCATTCACGATAGGGAGGGTGTATTTTAATACGGATACGGGGCGGACAATGACATTTGCGGTATTGAGTATCAGTCAGCTTGTACACTCTTTCAATTTAAAAAGCGAAAAATCAATTTTTAAAACGGGCATTGCGGGAAATCCCAAATTGATATTTGCCTTTTTAACGGGAACTGTCATGCAAATATCCGTTATATCCGTGCCGTTCCTTGCGAATATATTCAAGACGGTATCACTTACGGCATTTCAATGGATAATAGTGGCAATACTTTCACTTATTCCTCTGCTTGTCGTGGAAACGGAAAAATTTATCGTATCAAAACAAAAATCCCATAAAAATATTTTAAAAAAATGTTGAAATTATGATAAGAAATAATTATAATATAATAGAACGGGATTTTCATATTTGCCGATGAGGCGATATGCCATTCCTAAAATTTTGGTTATCGAAAGGAGATCCACATGATTTACACAAAAGAAGTAGAAATGATGTGTCCTGTTGCAAAGGGTGCAAAGCACGAGCCTGCTCCCATACCCGAAGAGGGCAAATGGGTACACGCAAAGCAAATCGGTGATATTTCAGGCTTTACGCACGGCATAGGCTGGTGTGCTCCTCAGCAGGGTGCCTGCAAGCTCACTCTCAATGTAAAAGAGGGCGTTATTCAGGAGGCTCTTATTGAAACGATCGGCTGTTCGGGCATGACACATTCCGCAGCTATGGCTGCCGAAATTCTTCAGGGCAAAACCATTCTTGAAGCTCTCAATACAGACCTTGTCTGTGACGCTATCAATACTGCTATGCGTGAACTTTTCCTCCAGATTGTTTACGGCAGAACGCAGAGTGCTTTCTCTGATGACGGTCTTGCAGTAGGTGCAGGTCTTGAGGACTTGGGTAAAGGTTTGAGGTCGCAGGTTGGTACTATGTACGCTACAAAAGAAAAGGGTGTACGTTATCTTGAAATGGCTGAGGGCTATGTAACAGGTATCGCTCTTGATGAAAATGATGAAGTTATCGGCTATCAGTTCGTAAGTCTTGGCAAAATGACAGACTTTATCAAGCAGGGACTTACCCCCAATGAAGCTTGGGAAAAAGCAAAAGGTCAGTATGGCCGTGTTGCTGATGCGGCTAGAATAATCGATCCGAGAAAGGAGTAATAAAATGGCTCTGTTTGAATCATACGAAAGAAGAATTGACCAAATAAATGCTGTTCTCAACAGCTATGGCATCGCTTCCATAGAAGAAGCTGAAAAAATCACTAAAGACGCAGGTCTTGACGTATATGCTCAGGTAAAGAAAATTCAGCCGATATGCTTTGAAAATGCTTGCTGGGCTTACACGGTAGGTGCTGCTATCGCTATCAAAAAGGGCTGCCGTCGTGCCGCAGACGCTGCTGCTGCAATAGGTGAGGGCTTGCAGGCTTTCTGTATTCCCGGCTCTGTTGCAGACCACAGAAAAGTTGGTCTTGGTCACGGTAATCTCGGCAAAATGCTCCTTGAAGAAGAAACAGAATGTTTCTGCTTCCTTGCAGGTCACGAGTCGTTTGCTGCCGCTGAAGGTGCTATCGGTATCGCTGAAAAGGCTAACAAAGTTCGTCAGAAACCTCTCCGTGTTATCCTCAACGGTCTCGGAAAAGACGCTGCTCAGATAATTTCCCGTATCAACGGCTTTACATTCGTTGAAACAAAGTATGACTACAAGACAGCTACTCTCAATGTAGTATATGAAAAGCCTTATTCAACAGGCTTGAGAGCAACAGTTAAATGCTACGGTGCAGATGACGTTCAGGAAGGCGTTGCTATTATGCACCATGAAAATGTCGGTGTTTCCATTACAGGCAACTCCACCAACCCGACACGTTTCCAGCACCCTGTTGCAGGTACTTATAAGAAAGAATGCAACGAACAGGGTAAGAAATACTTCTCAGTTGCATCGGGTGGTGGCACAGGTCGTACACTTCACCCCGATAACATGGCGGCAGGTCCTGCTTCTTACGGCATGACGGATACAATGGGACGTATGCACTCAGACGCACAGTTTGCAGGTTCAAGTTCTGTTCCCGCTCACGTTGAAATGATGGGATTGATCGGTATGGGAAACAATCCTATGGTTGGTGCAACAGTTGCGGTTGCAGTAAGCGTTGAAGAAGCTGCCAAAGAAGGCAAATTCTGATAAATGACCAATTAGGAGTGAGGAATGTGGAATGTGTTTTCTGCATTCCTCATTTTTTGTGCAAAAAAAATGCGTCAGACAAAAAGTCGGACACAAAAAATGGAGATAACGGGGCTCGAACCCGTGACCTCTTGACTGCCAGTCAAGCACTCTCCCAGCTGAGCTATACCCCCGGAAAAATGGAAAATTGAAAATGGAAAGTGGAAAATTCGGAATTGAAAATGAATAATTTTCAATTTTCCATTTTCAATTTTAAATTAAGCCTCGACACGAAGTGACGAGGCTTTTGTGGTGGGAGAGGGTGGATTCGAACCACCGAAGCTAGAAGCAACAGATTTACAGTCTGCCCCATTTGACCGCTCTGGAACTCTCCCATATTTAATTGAAAGCTGGTGGACGGACTTGAACCCCCGACCTGCTGATTACAAATCAGCTGCTCTACCAACTGAGCTACACCAGCGTATTTTCTTTTGTTTTCATCAAGTTTTCCCGAGTGTGTTTTCGGCTGCATTTTGGTCATGTTTGAGTTTGAGGAATTTCTTTTTGAGTTCGATAGAGAGATAGGGTTGTATCATGCTGAGCGTTCTTTCATTGGGCGTGAAGAAAAGCAGAGCATGTTTTTGTCTTATCTTGTCATGGATAAGCATATAATAAGTATCCTCTCTGTCAATATCCTCTGCTGCCATCAACACTAAATCCTGTTTGGACTTATCAATATTCTTATTGCCTGTTTTCGTGTCGATATATTTGCCTATATCGTCTATTGCCTTTACATCGAACACGGTAATTTTTTTACGTTTGGATTTGCCCTTTATCTTGTCTATTCTCATTTCTCCGATAACGCAGGTGTATTCATATTCTATACCGGAGTTTTTGATAAGCATGACAGAAAGATATATTCCGAGTCCCAGAAAAAGCAGTGCAACAGGTACAAGCCAGTTAAAATATCCCGAAAGATAGATACTGAGAGCTATCAAAACAACGATACCTGCTATTGAAAGGACAAGAGCCGAAAATTTTGAAGATGTCATTTTTCTTTTAACGATTTGTTCGGAATAGTTGTCGATTTTCTCGACCTGCATAACCTTTTCCATTTTATCTTTTTACTCCTTTAAAAAGTTATTTTGTGATAGTGCCTATATACGAAACGATTTCGTCACGCATACGGAGGGCTTCACGTCTTGCAGCCTGTGCATAATCTTTGGGAGCAATGCCGTTTTCCTTTTTCCATGCACACATAATTCCACGAGATGAATTGATGATAGCACCAAGACCTTTTTCATCGAAAGCAGGTGCAACATCAGCCGCACCGCCCCCTTGTGCACCGTATCCGGGTACAAGGAAAAATGTATGGGGGAGGGCTTTACGGAGTTCACCTAACTGTTGGGGATATGTTGCACCCACAACAGCACCTACGCCCGAATAGCCGTACTGTCCCATTATTTCGCTGCCCCAGTTTTCGCACATATCGCCCATAGTTCTGTAAACGGTCTTTTCGTCATCAAGAATTCTGTCCTGCAATTCTCCCGATGAGGGATTTGACGTTTTGACAAGTATAAACATACCCTTGTCAAATTCCTTGCACACGTTCAAAACAGGCTTTACACCGTCTGTGCCGAGATAGCCGTTGACTGTAAGAGCGTCTGCACCGAAAGGTTCGACTTTTTCACCGTCAACGTCGGTAATGCCGAGATGTGCCTTTGCATAGGCTTCCATGGTTGTGCCTATATCATTTCTTTTTCCGTCTGTTATGACAAACATACCCTTGCTTTTTGCGTATTCAATGGTCCTTTGCAGAGCGTGAACACCGTTCCAGCCATACATTTCATAGTAAGCCGCCTGAGGCTTTACAGCGGGGACTATATCACACAATGCGTCAATCAAGCCTTTGTTGAATTCAAACAGAGCTGCTGCCGCACCTTCCAAAGTTTTGCCGTGTTCCATGTAGGCATTTTCTTTGATATAGTCGGGGATAAAGTCAAGTTTGGGGTCAAGACCTGCAACCGTGGGATTTTGCATTTTTACAATTCCGTCAATCAATCTGTCAAATGACATATTTATCTTCTCCTTTTATTCAATTAGCAATTAGCAGTTAGCAATGTGCAATGACTGATAACCGCAACTGCTTTTTTTATTGTGTGTTTGTTTCGACAATCAACTTTCAATGCGTAAAAACAGCTGTTACAACCATTGCACATTGCTAATTGCACATTGCACATTGGTTGAAAACGATTTTTCCGCTGCAAATGGTGAGTTTCACTTTTGAAGTGAGTGTCATATTTTTGAAAGGGGTATTTTTGGATTTGCCGTGAAGCATATCGGGGCTGACAGTCCATTCTTCATCGGGGCTGAAAAGCATTATATCGGCAGGCTTGCCGACTGAAAGAGTGCCTGCATTGATATGAAGAATTTTTGCGGGAGTGCAGGACATTTTGTCGATAAGCTGTGATATGGTCATCAAGCCGCTTTTTACAAGAACGGTATAGCAAGCCGAAAAAGAGGTTTCCATACCGATAGAGCCGTTGGGGGCATTGACAAAATCGGATTTTTCGGAGGCGGTATGGGGTGCATGGTCTGTGGCGATTGCGTCAATCGTGCCGTCAAGCAAGCCCTCTATCATGGCAAGACGGTCTTTTTCTGTTCTGAGAGGAGGGTTCATTCTGTAATCCGCATCACGCTTTGAAAGCACATCTTCCGTGAGGGTGATATAATGGGGAGCGGTTTCGGCAGTGACTTTTACACCACGTTTTTTAGCGTCTTTTATCATGGCGGCAGAAGTTGCCGTACTGACATGGCATATATGTATGGGCAGGTCATAAGCCGCTGCAAGTGAAATTTCTCTTGCTGTGCCTGCATCTTCGGCAGCGGCAGGCATTCCCTTTACACCGAGCATTTCGGACATTTTGCCCTCGTTGACTTTACCGCCTGCAAGGTATGGGTCTTCACAATGAGCCGTCACGGGAATGTTGAGTTCATTTGCTTTTTTCATGGCATTTACCATAAAAGCGGTATTTTCGACAGGTCTGCCGTCATCTGAAAGGGCGGATATGCCTGCATTGTAAAGAGCCTGAATGTCGGTAGGCTTTTGGCTTTTAAGGTCGTGAGTGATCGCACCGACAACATAAACATGAGCGTCTGCATTTTTGGCTTTTTCAAGAATATATTGAACGGTTTCGGGAGTATCAACGGCAGGGATTGTATTTGGCATGGCAAGCAGACTTGTCACACCGCCTGCAGCGGCTGCTTTACAGCCTGATATAATATCTTCTTTTTGAGTCTGCCCGGGGTCACGCAGGTGAACGTGCAAATCAACCAGTCCCGGAACAGCACATAAACCCGTGCCGTCTATTGTAACGGTATTTTCATCTTGAAAAGGCTCGGAGAAAACACCGTTTTTGATATAAACATCTCCGATTTTGTCAATGTTATTTTGGGGGTCTATGATACGGGCATTCTCTATTTTTATATTATCCATTGTTTCACCGCCTTTTATTCAAAGTCACTGTTTGAAAATTCATCTTCGGCAGGCGTTGAAAATAACTTGTGGAAAGTATTCATAAACCTTTCTCTGAGAGAGCCTGTGGGTTTCTTTTTCTCGCCCTCGATGATGATTTCTTTATTTTTAAATTCCTCGCTCAAAGGATTGCTTTCCTGTTCATATCCCGTGTAGAATACAATCGGTTCATCATTTTGTTCGGGGGGAGCAGGTTCTGTCTTTTTAGGCTCGGGCTTTGGTTCGGGCTGGGTTTCGGCTTTTATCGGCTCGGGCGGTGGAGTGATTTTTTCGGGCTCGGGAGATTTTGCAACAGCCTTTTTTATTTCCTTGAGTGGCTCGTCTTTTTCGACAGGTTTTGTATTATGCTTTGGGGTTCTCGGAGAAACGCCCGGGGGAATAATATCTTCCTTTCCGAATTTTGCGGAATAGGCAAGATTTTTCGGCATGGACTGTATCAATTCCTCAAACTGTCTGTTGTATTCCTCGGCATTGACGCTTTCAAGTCTGGGAATATTTGTAAACTGGTTGTTTTTCAGTTTAAAGGGCTGTTCGGGCATTTTGGCACGCTGAAACATAATTCCCGTGTCACGCTCAAACACAAATTCTCTGTTCATTTTAAATAGCCTCCGTTTCTTATTTTGAAGTGTCCTCTATTTCGACATCAATGGATTTTTCACCGTTGTTTGCACCTATTTTGATACTGCCGTCATCTTTTTTGGCGATTTCAAGCTTTATATTCTGTTCTTTAACGGGTTTCTCGTCAGCTTTGTAAATCTCATTTTCGGGGCGTTTGGCAGGCTTTCCGAACTGCATTTCCGATGTACGCATAGCACTTATTTTTTCATTTCCGTCATTTTGAGGTTCTTCTTCGGGTACATCTTCTTTTTCCTCCATTACAGCAGGTGTTTCATTTGATGTAATTTCCGTTGAGCTGTCTATAAGTTCGTTAAGATCTGTATTATCTTCAACAGGCTGTTCTTCAACTTTTAATTCTTCGGGTTTGCTGTCGCCTACGACGTTTTCAATCGTTTCATTTCTGATTTTGTCATCAACATTTTCTTCATGCTGAGGAGGGGTTATATCGCTTGCTGCATTTATTTTATAAAATGCATTTGCGTTTCCGTAATTTTTGTTTCCGTGAGATGCAAAAAATTCTATATCATCATATTTTTTATATATGAAATTCCATATATCATTGGTATCTTCGGTTTCTTTTGAAAGTGCGGGGATTATTCTGAAAGCTATCTCCACAAGTTCAAGCTGATTTTCGATAACAGGCAGGTTTTCCTCTGTTTCTGTTTCTTCCTTTACATCTTCAACGGGAATTTCGGGCTTGGTTTCGAGGATTTCTTCCGCTTTTTCCGTTTCCTCTTTGACAGGCTCGGGCTCTGTTTCGGGCTTTTCGGCAGGTATCTCTTCCTCTTTTTCGGGAACATCTTCAACAGGCTTTTCTTCTTCCTTTTCCGTCACTTCTTCGGGAACGGTTTCAGCCTTTTCGGATTTTTCCTGTTTTGTTTCATTTATTTTTTCTTCTTCTACTGTAACAGGCTCGGGCAAAACTTTTTTTCTTGATTTCTTGTATTTCATTGCCGTCACTATTATGAGCATGAGGAATATCAATGCAACAAGTGCCGTTATCATAAGATATATATATCTTACATCAAGATTGGTGATGGCAGAGGATTTTTTACTGTCAGTTACAGAGGTTTCGGGTTCGGGGCTTACTCCGTCATATAAAACACGGTCCATTACAGACATGATAAGGGTGTCAAAATCCTCGCTTATTTCACCCGTGTAGGACTGGAAAGTGATAAGTATTCTTGCACCCTTTGCAATAGTGTATTTCTGCACGCCTGCAATTTTTGTTTTACCCTCGGCATACTCGAAAGGAAATGAAAGATACATGATATTATTGTATTTTGTACGGGAACAGCCCGTGTACATAGGCTGTGAAAGGTGATTGTCTGCAATCGTCTGAATTTCGCTGTCCGTAAGGGAGGATATATCTTCGATAGTTTTTGTGTTGTTGTCTTTCAGTATGTTTACAGTAATTTCGTATGTAAAGTCGCCTGCAATGGCTCTGACATAATTTCCCGTTTCCTCAAAGCTTTTGATAAGTTCGGTTCTGGTCATTTTGCAGGCTTGGAGTGCAGGGGAATTGATATCTATATCCCTTGTCAGCACGTACATATCATTCGGAAAGCTGATATACATTTCCGCTTCGGGTATGGCATAATCTGTATAATACACTTTTTTAGGCTTTTCAGCGGAGTTTTCACTTACAGCACTTTCAAGAATTTCTTCATCAGTACTTTCGGTTTGGGAAATTTCTTCTTTATCAGAGCTTTCAACTTCGGAAATTTCACTTTCCACAGAACTTTCACTTTCGGCAGATACTGCTGCAGATGTCGTATTTTGACTTTCATCACTCGGCTCTGCCATTACAGGCATGGATATTGTTAAAGCCATGATTGCTGCCGCAAGCAATGCAGTTATTTTTTTCATTTTTACATTCACAACCTTTTTTGTTTTATACACAATACATTATACTTTAATCGTTTTCAAATTACAAGTATCAGAAAATATATTCCGACAAAAAAATTAAAAGTGACTTCCGAAAAAACGAAAGCCACCTAAAAAACATGGAGCTGGTGAACGGACTTGAACCCCCGACCTGCTCATTACGAATGAGCTGCTCTACCGACTGAGCTACACCAGCACATCAACAAGAACTATTTTACTATATAAATTCAAAATTGTCAATACCCGATTTGCAGTTATGATTAAAAAAATGGTTTCTATTGAAAATACTTACAAAATATGTTAAAATATCTTCATCAAAATAATTTTTGCGGAGGTATGATTTTATGAAAGACGGATTTTTGCGTGTTGCGAGTGCGACACCTCATATAAAAGTTGCAGACTGTACGGGAAATGCACAAAAAATAATAGCTATGTCAAAAGAAGCAAGTGCAAACGGTGCTTCACTGGTAGTATTCCCCGAACTTTGCATTACAGGCTATACCTGCGGAGATTTGTTCTTGCAGAGGGCTTTATTGAACTCCGCTGAGGAAAATCTCAAAGTCATCATCGATGAAACAAGAGAGCTTGATTGTGTGATATTGGTAGGATTGCCTGTGCGTGCCAATTCAAGTTTATATAACTGTGCGGCTGTCATTTATCACGGTGATTTGCTGGGACTTGTTCCGAAAAAGTATATTCCGAACTATTCGGAATTTTATGAATTAAGGCATTTCACCCCTGCAAAAGATGGATTGATAGATGTGGGAATGTTCAGTGGTGAAAATACTCAGTTTACTGAGATTGAAAAAAATGTTATTTTTCAGTGTGTGGAAATGCCTGAATTTAAATTGGGTGTTGAAATATGCGAGGATTTATGGACAGCCGAACCGCCTTCGGGCAAATTGGCTTTAAACGGTGCAACTATTATAGCAAATCTTTCGGCAAGTGATGAAGTGATCGGAAAAGCAGATTACAGAAGAATGTTAGTGAAATCCCAGTCGGCAAGACTGCTTTCAGCGTATGTTTATACAAGTGCGGGACTTGGTGAAAGTACACAAGACCTTGTATTTTCGGGACACAATTTGATATGCGA
>ONIF01000371.1 GCA_900317795.1 uncultured Eubacteriales bacterium
TGTGGTATTTGCCGTTGGAGGTTATCTGGAAAGCACGGTAAATCTGTTCACAAAGCATAACTCTTGCAAGCTGGTGCGGAAAGGTCATTTCCGACATGGCAAGACGCATGACGGAGAGATTTTTGACGTTTTGGGAAAGTCCCCAAGAGCCTCCTATGATAAATGCAAGAGTGCTTGCACCGTTAAGGGCTAAATCGGAAATTTCCCTTGCAAATTTTTCGGAGGATTTCTGTTTGCCCTCTATGCACATGGAGATGACTTTGGCATTTTTAGGGATTTTTGAAATAATTCTTTGACCTTCTTTTTCAAGTGTATTTTGAATTTGGGCAGGGGAGGGGGTATCGGGGAGTTTTTCCTCGTCAACTTCGATGATGGAAAAACTGCAAAAGCCTTTCAGACGTTTGGCATATTCGTTGCAAGCGTCTGTCCAGAATTTTTCTTTGAGTTTTCCGACGCATATTATCATTACATTCAGCATAGTTGTCATTCCTTTTTAACGTGAGTTCGATGAAAAAGAAAAATTATTATACTGTCATTCTGAGGAGCGACAGCGACGAAGAATCTTTTGAAGATTCCTCACTGCGTTCGGAATTGTAAGAATATTTTTCAATTACATCGAATTCACGTTTTTTAATAGATGATTTTAGGATTATTTTTTTCGGGTTTGGCGATATGTAAAATATAATCGGAATTGCGTTTCATATTGTTTGTTCTCAATTTGGAAATAGTAGTTTCTTCTGCAAGAGGGAGGGTATTGTTATTGCGGCTGATATGTGCAAGGATAATTCTTGTAGTGCCTGTTTGGATAAGTTCGGTGACGGTGTCGGCACAGACGGCATTGGAGAGATGTCCCCTGCTTGATAAAATCCTACGTTTGAGGTCATAGGGGTAATCTCCGCTGACAAGCATATTTTCATCATAGTTGGATTCGATTACAACGGTGTCGCAGCCTTTGAGAGCATTTTTTATTTCGTCTGTAACAATGCCCGTATCTGTCGCAAAAGCAGTTTTACGCCCATCGGAAGTTTCCACAACGTAGCCTACACCCTCACGGCAGTCATGGGAGATATGAAACGGCTTTATATAATTTCCGTTTACTTCTATTCCGTCAAAGGAGATAGGGGAGATATTGACTTTGGGATTGATGAGATTTTTTTCTTCAAGTGCAAGTATCGTTCCCTCCGTGGCATAGACCTTTATATTGTGTCTTGAAGCGAGGGTTTTCAGGGCTTTGACATGGTCTGTATGTTCGTGGGTTATGAATACGGCACTTATCTTTTTCATTTCAATGTCACAGCGTGAGAGGGCTTCTGTAATCTGCTTTGCAGTACGCCCGCAGTCGATAAGTATTCCCTTGTCTGCCGAGCCTATGTAATAGCAGTTGCCGTCACTTCCGCTGAACAGCGGACATAATCTTGTCATAGTTTTACCTCCATAGAAAAAGGGGAAACTCTGAAAAAGAGTTTCCCGTTAAATATCAAGCTCTCTTGGAAACGGGGTCATCTGTATATATGACCTTTATATCCGCACCGAGTGATGAGAATTTTTCAACTACGTCTTCATATCCTCTTTCGATATGGTCTGTATCTTCGATATAAGTTGTACCCTGTGCAGACAAGCCTGCAACTATCATAGCCGCCCCTGCACGCAGGTCAGTGGCTTTGACGGGAGCACCTTTGAGAGTGTCAACACCCTCTATCACGGCAATTTTTCCGTTTACGGAAACGTCTGCACCCATTCTTTTGAGTTCGTCAACGTATTTATAACGGCTGTCCCATACAGCTTCCGTAACAATGCTTGTACCGTCTGCAACGGAGAGAAGTACGGCAATCTGGGGCTGCATATCTGTGGGGAAACCGGGGTGGGGCATTGTTTTTACATTGCACCTGTGAAGTCTGCTGTTACTGTAAACGTGTATGCAGTCCTCGTATTCGTCTATCTGCACTCCCATTTCACGCAGTTTTGCGGTAATCGACTCAAGATGTTTTGTAATGACGTTTTTAATAACAACATCACCGTGAGTTATAGCAGCGGCAGCCATATATGTACCTGCCTCTATCTGGTCGGGAATGATAGTGTAATTTGTGCCGTTGAGATGTTTAACACCGTTGATTTTGATAACGTCCGTGCCTGCACCTCTTACATCTGCCCCCATTGAGTTAAGGAAGTTTGCCAAATCCACGACATGGGGTTCTCTTGCGGCATTTTCGATAATCGTTCTGCCTTCGGCTTTGACGGCTGCAAGCATGATATTGATTGTCGCACCGACCGAAACCACATCAAGATATACATGACCGCCTTTGAGCATACCCTTTGCTTTGAGTTTGATAAGACCGCCCGAAACGCTGTTTTCCGCACCGAGTACGCTGAAACCTTTCAAATGCTGGTCGATAGGTCTTACACCGAAATCGCAGCCGCCCGGAAGTGCAACCTCCGCTTCCGCAAACTTTCCGAGCAACGCCCCCAAAAGATAACAGGAAGCTCTCATTTTTCTTATGGCATCGTAGTTTGCAAAGGGACTGCTGATACGTCGGGGGTCGATTTCAAGGGTACTTTTGTCGATTCTGTTGACGACAGCCCCCATATCGTGCAGGATATTGACCATAAGATTAACGTCCATTATATTCGGTATATTTTCAACACGGCATACACCGTCTGAAAGTATTATCGCAGGGATAATAGCCACGGCAGCATTTTTAGCACCGCTTATACAGACACTTCCATGAAGTCTGTTGCCGCCATTGATAACTATTTTTTTCAAGCCACACCACTCCTCAATTTAAAAAATATATATTCAGGCTATGTCCGCAGAAACGGACAGACAACAAGTTTTTTCAATTTCAACATAATTTTGTTAAGATGTTGAATTAAAGATTTTTTGTTGAAGATATACCAAACGAGAGCATGAAATTCATGCAAAAAATATATCT
>ONIF01000163.1 GCA_900317795.1 uncultured Eubacteriales bacterium
GTATATCTCTCAAAAACTGATTTCAACTGCATTTATACAGTCCTTTTGCTGAAAATAGCATTCTTTCTGCAATTCTTTGAAATGGGCGTGCTCTATAAATCAAAAATTGAAACGCATTTCAAAAAAACCTCTAAATTCAAACTGATTCTGCTTTGTACCTTTATCAATATATTCTTTATTGCCGTTTCTCAAAATAACATCGGATGCAAATATCTCTATAAAATGGGCGGATTTCTTACAGACATATACATACTTCCGCTCATAACGGCTGTTACGGGAATATGCTTTTGGCTTTGTATTACGGAATGGCTTGCCCCTCCCCTGCAAAAAATCAAAATTATCAATTATATTTCAAGCCACACTTTCGCCATCATGTTCCATCATATTTTTTTCTTTACGGCTTTCAGCTATATTCTTTCAAAAATTCCCTTTGAAACTCCCTTTGACTATGAACAGTTCTATGAAAATGCAGGCTGGTATAAATACCCTGCATTTGAGGGAGTGAAATTCCTCTATGTAATATTCGCTTTTGCAGGCTGTCTTTTATTATGCTTTATATGGGATAAAATAAAAAATCTGACGGAAAGAAACTGAAAATTTCTTTCCGTCTTTTTTAAAAAAACTCTTGTAATTTCAGAAAAGGTATGTTATAATAATCGAGTGATTTGGAGAGTTGTCCGAGCTGGCCGAAGGAGCACGATTGGAAATCGTGTAAACGGCTACAACCGTTTCGAGGGTTCGAATCCCTCACTCTCCGCTTTCAAAGCTGCATGATACTTCATCATGCGGCTTTTCTCTTTACTTAAAAAAAATTAAGGATAGATTAATAAATTGTTTTTAGAAGATACTAAATTTGTTAGCACATTTTTTGAAGATACGAGTTATAATATAGACATCAAAGGCAAACAAAATACTTTAAAATAAATCGGAGGTACTCACTATGGAAAACAACAGAAATTTTGAAAACGGATTTGAAAGCATGAACGAACATGAAAGAACGGTTTATCCCGACTATACACAGCCCTCGGCAGATGTGTTTGAAGAAACTCCCGTGCAGGAAGAAAATGTTTATGCAGTTCAGGGAACTCCCGTGCATGATTATTTCTCCAACCAGGATACCGCACCTGTCCCCAATGTATATCAGGATATTTACAGCACTTCTCCCGAAACTCCTGCAAAACCCAAGAAAAACAGAAAAAACGTTGCACTTGTTGCAGGAACTCTTGCACTTGCACTCTGCGTAGGATTTGGAGGCGGTGTACTCGGCTCTTATGTAGGCGGTAACTCAAAAACAACCGTTCAGCAGACAGGCACAAGCGTTTCCGCAAAAACTACCGAAGGTACGGACTCGGGACTTAATATCATTCAGGCTTCACAGAGCAGCGGCACTCCCACAAGTATTGAACAGGTCGTTTCAAAAGTAAAGGACTCCGTTGTTGAAATCACCACAGAAGTTACAAAATACGGCACTTTCTATGGACAGTACGTGGCACAGGGTGCAGGCAGCGGTGTTATCATCTCCTCTGACGGCTATATTGTCACAAACAACCATGTTATTGAAGACGCTACAAGCATTAAAGTTACCCTCACAGACGGTAATTCTTACGATGCAAAGCTTATCGGCACAGATGAAGAACTTGATATTGCCCTTATTAAAATAGAGGCTGACAATCTCACGGTTGCGGCTCTCGGCACATCTTCCGATTTGCAAATAGGGGAAACTTCCATTGTAATAGGAAATCCTCTCGGACAGCTTGGCGGTACGGTTACTCACGGCATTATCAGTGCCTTGAACAGGTCCATACAGCTTGACGGCAAAACGATGGAACTCCTCCAAACAGATGCGGCTATCAACCCCGGCAATTCGGGCGGTGGTCTTTTCGATGCCAACGGCAATCTTATCGGTATCATCGTTGCAAAATCAACCAATTCCTCTGACGGCACTTCCCTTGAAGGTCTCGGATTTGCCATTCCTATCGACAACGTGAAAAATATACTTGGCGACCTCAAAACAAAGGGCTTTGTTTCAAGACCCGTACTCGGAATAACTGCCGTAGATGTTCTTGACGACTCGACTGCCGCACGCTATAACGTTGACAAACAGGGCGTATATATCTACTCCGTGACAAGCGGAAGTGCTGCCGATAAAGCGGGAATGATGGTAGGCGACTGCGTTGTTAAATTTGACAATACAGAGATAAACTCAAAAGAGGAACTTTCAAAAGCCATCTCATCTCACAAAGTCGGTGACGAAGTTAAAATTACAGTATATCGTGACGGAAAAGAACAGATATTGACTGCCGTTTTGCAGGAGAATGCTTCCGAAAGCACTCAAAGAAACAGCAACAACTTCAATAAAAACGGTGGTAATACCGACAGCGACAGAAACAACAATTACGGCTATCCCGACAATATCGAGGACTGGATAAAATTCTTTAACTGATTTTACAAAAATGATTTGACATTTGATAAAAAATGGTGTATAATTATGAAAAGTAAAAATGATTTTTTTCTATCTTTCTTTTCATAATTTTCTCCTCTTTGTGATAAGCCGCATTCTTTCGGGGGTGCGGCTTATTATCAATTAGCAATGTGCAATGAGCAATGAGCAATGTAAAATGTACAGTGTGCAATTTTTTAATGAATGGAGCGGTGTCCTATGCGTACAGACAAAATCAATTATTATCTTGATATAGCCGAAACCGTGCTTGAAAGAGGTACTTGTTTAAGAAGAAACTACGGTGCTATCATAGTCAAAAATGACCAGATCATCTCAACGGGCTATGTCGGTGCACCCCGTGGCAGAAAAAATTGTATCGACATGGGGATATGCGTCAGAGAAAGCCTCAAAGTCCCCAGGGGAGAGCGATATGAATTGTGCCGTTCCGTCCATGCCGAACAAAATGCAATTATTCATGCCTCCCGTGAAAATATGATAGGCTCGACTATGTATCTCGTCGGAAAAGACGCTAAAACAGGGGCTTATGTCGAAAATGCGTCTGCCTGCTCCATGTGCAAAAGAATGATTATCAATGCGGGAATTAAACAGGTCATTATCAGAAATGCCAAAAATAAATATACAGTCGTTGAGGTTCAGGAATGGATAGACAATGATGAATCCCTTTCGGGCACTTTCGGCTACTGACCTTTTATATTCTTGCATAATTTCAAAGGAAAAATTTTATATTTTTTGAAAATTTTTTCAAAAAACAATAGAAATTTTCTGAATAGTATGTTATAATGATTTCAGACAACCCAGTCAATTTTAAATATATAGGAGGTAATTTCCAATGGCTAAAAAATGGGTATATCTTTTCAGCGAAGGTAACGCTGATATGCGTGAACTGCTTGGCGGTAAAGGTGCCAACCTTGCAGAAATGACAGGTTTGGGACTTCCCGTTCCTCAGGGCTTCACGATTTCAACAGAGGCTTGTACTCAGTACTATGAGGACGGCAGAAAAATCAATGACGAAATTCAGGCTCAGATTATGGAGTACATCGTTAAGATGGAAGAAATCACCGGCAAAAAATTCGGTGATAAAGAAAATCCTCTCCTCGTTTCTGTTCGTTCGGGTGCAAGAGCTTCTATGCCCGGTATGATGGACACTATCCTCAATCTCGGTCTTAATGAAGAAGTTGTTGAAGTTATCGCTGCTCAGTCAGGCAACCCCCGTTGGGCTTGGGACTGCTACAGAAGATTTATTCAGATGTTCTCTGACGTTGTTATGGAAGTCGGCAAAAAGTACTTTGAAGAACTCATCGACAAGATGAAGGCTAAAAAAGGCGTTAAGCAGGACGTTGAACTTGATGCTGATGACCTCAAAGAGCTTGCTAACCAGTTTAAAGCTGAGTATAAAGCTAAAATCGGTGAAGACTTCCCGTCAGACCCGAAAGTACAGCTCATGGAAGCTATCAAAGCTGTATTCCGTTCATGGGATAACCCCAGAGCTAACGTTTATCGTCGTGACAATGATATTCCTTATTCATGGGGTACTGCTGTAAACGTACAGTCAATGGCATTCGGTAACATGGGTGATGACTGCGGTACAGGCGTTGCATTTACCCGTGACCCCGCTACAGGCGATAAGGGCTTGTTTGGTGAATTCCTTACCAATGCTCAAGGTGAAGACGTTGTTGCAGGCGTTCGTACACCTATGAAAATTCAGGAAATGGCTGACAAGTTCCCCGAGGCTTTCGCTCAGTTTGAAAAGGTTTGTGCTACTCTCGAAGAACATTACAGAGATATGCAGGATATGGAATTCACCGTTGAACACGGTAAGCTCTATATGCTCCAGACCAGAAACGGCAAGAGAACAGCTAAAGCCGCTCTTAAAATAGCAGTTGACCTCGTTGAAGAAGGTATGAGAACAGAAAAAGAAGCTGTTGCTATGATAGACCCCCGTAACCTTGATACACTTCTCCATCCCCAGTTCGATGCAAAAGCTCTCAAAGCTGCTACACCGATAGGAAAAGGACTTGGTGCATCTCCCGGTGCTGCTTGCGGTCAAATAGTATTTACAGCTGAAGATGCAGAAGCTTGGAATGCTGACGGTAAGAAAGTCGTTCTTGTAAGACTTGAAACCTCTCCTGAAGACATTACAGGTATGAAAGCATCACAGGGTATTTTGACAGTTCGTGGCGGTATGACTTCACACGCTGCCGTTGTTGCTCGTGGCATGGGTTCTTGCTGCGTATCGGGCTGCTCTGAAATCGCTATGGACGAAGAAAACAAGAAGTTTACACTTGCCGGCAAAGAATTCCATGAGGGTGACTTCATTTCTATCGACGGTTCAACAGGTAACATCTATGACGGTATCATTCCGACAGTTCCTGCTACAATCGCTGATGAATTCGCAACCGTTATGGCATGGGCTGACAAGTACAGAAAACTCAAGGTTAGAACGAATGCTGATACACCCGCTGACGCTAAAAAGGCTCGTGAACTCGGTGCAGAAGGTATCGGTCTTTGCCGTACAGAACACATGTTCTTTGAGGGCGACAGAATTGACGCATTCAGAGAGATGATTTGTGCAGATACAGTGGAAGAAAGAGAAGCTGCTCTT
>ONIF01000465.1 GCA_900317795.1 uncultured Eubacteriales bacterium
TCTTACGTTGAGGCTGAGGCTATCTCAAAGGGGCAGGACCTTGTAATGCATGGTGCGGCACATGGCGGCAGCGGTGAATACACCTATAAATTCTTCTATAAAAAGCCCGAAGATGAAAAATACAACTCAAAGCAGGCTCTTGAAGATGATGAAACAACTGCCGTTATCAAGCCTAATACAGAAAGCGTATATAATATTCTCATAAGGGTAACGGACTCCTATGGAAAAACTGTTGATAAATATATAGATGTAACAGTAGGCACTCCCCTCAACTGTCAGTCAAGCGTAAAGAGTTATAATGTCAAGATAGGCAATCCGGCTTCAATCACCTGTATCGGAAAAGGCGGAAGCGGTGAATATGAGTATCAATTCCTCTACGGAAAAACAGATGAAAGCGGTGATATACCACTTGACAAAATGACGGTAATAAGCGACTTTTCATCAACCAATACTGCACGTGTCATTCTTGATGAATTCGGCACATATAAATTGGTTTCTATCGTAAGGGACAGCAACGGCTCTCAGGATATGAAATATCACATGATAAAAGTAAGCGAACTTTCAAACGTCTCCAAATTGAGCAAATCGCTTATATGCTTATCAATATAAGCTCGTAACGGATACAAGCTGGAAAACTCTCAAAGGCTATTCCACCAAAACAAGTATGTCATTCACTCCCACAGAACTCGGCACGTATGAGATACGCATACTTGCCAAAGACGAACTTAAAACTGTATCCAAAGTCGTAAATCTTACGGTAAAGAAACCCAAGTCCGAAGAAATCACAGATGCCGTTCTTCCAAGCATATTGAATGACAGCATGAACGACTTTGAAAAGGTCATAGCAATACATGACTGGATAGTAAATAATATAGAGTATGACATGGAGCATTATTATGACGCTGTACCACCGTCATGGGACAGCACTGCCGAAGGTGCTTATGACAACAGAAAGGCACTTTGCGGAGGATATGCAAAGCTGTTCAGGCTTCTTGCAAATACAGCAGGATTTGAAGTGAAAATCATAACAGGTCAGGCTTACGGAGTTGGCGGAACAACAGAAGCACATGAATGGAACAGGATAAAAATAGGCGATAACTGGTATAATGTCGATGTAACGATGGACGACCCTGTTTCAACAAGTACAAAGATAAACAATCTCAGATATAATTATCTTCTTGTACCCGACAGTGCAATAAGTACAACTCACTTTACAGACAATACTTCGGAAAGCTGTACAACACCTCAGCCTATGGATAAAATAGAACCTGCCATTGCCGAAAATATCAGCAGGGACACCAACAGAAAAACTTATATCTGCAAAACAGGCAGCAGCATTAACTCAGCTTTCAAAGACGCTTCTTCCAACAATCTCAAACAATTCCAGATATTGTACAAATCTTCGGAAACTTCCGCAAACAAAATTTCCACGCTTATAAAAAGTAATGCAACCGCAAATGTCAGCGTTGCTTCTTCAATATGCACCTATGCAGAGGGCTATTGGAGTGCAAGAGTTGTATTCCTCTGATAAATTCACACGGCAGGGTATCAATTTGATACTCTGCCGTATTTTTTAGATAAAAATTTTCAAAAACCATTGTAATTTTATATTAAAATATGATAAAATACTACATATATATTTGAATTTCGGAGGTTTTTGTAACAATGTCAGATAAAAAATATTACCACACTCTTGATGAATACGCTTATTTCGGAAATGACTTGGGAGCGGTCTATTCAAAAGAAAAAACCGTTTTTAAAGTATGGGCACCGTCTGCGTCAGCCGTTGAATTGAAAATATATGCCACAGGCGATTCTTCTGTATGCACCTCCTCCCACAGCATGACAATGCTTGAAAACGGTGTATGGAGTATCACCCTTGACGGCGACAGGAAAAATACTTATTATACCTATCTCGTGACAGTTGGGGGCGTTTCAAGAGAAACTGCGGATATATATGCCAAAGCGGCAGGTGTCAACGGAAATAAAAGCATGGTTGTTGACCTTGAAAGCACTAATCCGACAGGCTGGGAAAATGATAAACATATATTCTGCAACGCCCCCACAGATGCGATTGTCTGGGAAATTCATGTAAGGGATTTCTCTATCAGCAAAGTATCGGGTGTTTCAGAGAAAAACAAGGGAAAATTCCTTGCATTTACCGAAAGCGGCACTACTCTCGATAATAAAGGAAAAATTGCAACATGAAGCAGATGAAAATACCAATGAATTTAACTGGGGATATGACCCCAAAAATTACAATGTTCCCGAGGGTTCATACTCCACCAATCCGTTTGACGGAAATGTCCGTATCAAAGAACTTAAACAAATGATTATGGCTTTGCACAATGCAGGAATAGGCGTTATCATGGACGTTGTATATAATCATATGTATGCCGCCAAAGGAAGCTGGTTTGACAATACCGTTCCCGACTACTATTTCAGACTTGATGAAAAAGGCAAATTAAGCGATGGCTCGGGCTGCGGAAATGAAACGGCAAGCGAACATCTCATGTACAGAAAATTTATGACAGATTCCATGCTGTACTGGATAAAAGAATATCACATTGACGGATTCAGATTTGACCTTATGGGCGTACATGATGTCGATACCATCAACGGCATAAGAAAAGCCATTGACGAAAATATTGAAAACGGTGAAAAAATCATCATGTACGGTGAGCCTTGGACAGGCGGAAAGCTTGGTACCGATATTGACACCTGCGTCAAGAAAAATATACATAAACTTAATGAACGTGTCGGGGCTTTCAACGACAGTTTCAGAGATGCCGTAAAAGGTCATGTATTCAATGCTCTTGAAAAGGGCTTTATCCAAAGCGGAGAATGCGTTGAACAGCTTAAAGACGGTATCACCGCCAACTGCCTTTCCAAAAAAAGCACGTTCAATCAGCCCTCACAAGCCGTCACATATACTTCCGCACATGACAACTACACGCTTTATGACAAGCTTGTTTTGTCCGTTAAAAATGATATGTCCTATGCCGAAAGAGATGAAAAGCTTGTTGCCATGAATAAATTGGCGGCAGCACTTACCCTCACTTCTCAGGGAATTGTATTCATGCAGGCAGGCGAGGAGTTTGCACGTACAAAATTCGGTGACGAAAACAGCTATGTTTCATCTGACGAAATCAATCAGATAGACTGGAATAACCTCGTAAAATATGCAGACCTTGCCGAATACTATGCAGGACTGATAAAAATAAGAAAGCATTTTGCACCTTTCAGAGAGCCTACCAAAAAATCTGCCGAACTTATCAAATTCTCCGATACAAAGTCGGGCATGATTGCCTATACGCTTGAAAATACCGTCACCCCCGAAACAGAATGGAAAAGCGTGGCAGTAATCGCAAATGCAGGCAATACAGAACAGACTGTTGAACTCATCTCCGAAAATACAAAATGGAAAGTGATTGCAGACGGCAAAAAAGCAGGTCTTGAAACGCTCGGCATAGTCAACGGAAATATTGTGACTGTTCCCCCGCTCTCTGCAATGATACTTGTACAAAAATAACGGAATGGAGAAAACCTTTTTTGAAAAAAAAGTTTTCTCCCCTTTCCAAAAAACTTTGAATTGTTTCTTGACAAATGCATATATCACCTATATAATATATTAAAA